>NZ_JBHTMU010000009.1:0-115157 GCF_042679605.1 Litorisediminicola beolgyonensis | reverse complement strand
AGGAAGAGCGGCTGGCGGAAGAGGCGCGGCAGGCCGAGCGGCTCGCTACGGAAAACGCGAAAAAAGCGGCGGCGGCCGACGCCGAAGCGGCGCGGAAGCTTCAGGAAGCCGCGGGTCGCGACGCCGAACGTCGCCGCCGGGCGGCAGCCGCCGCTGCGGAAAAGATCCGCGCGGCAGAGCGGGCGCGCAAAGCCGACGCGGCGCGTGAGGCCGAGGAACAGAAAGCCCGTGACTTGGCAGCCCGCAAAGCGGCAGCCCGCGCACAGGCCGAAGCGGAAGACGCCCAACGTGCCGAAGCCGCTCGGATCGCCGCCGAACGCCAACGCGCCGAGGCCGAGGCTGAAGCCGCACGCGCGGCAGAGCTTGAAGACGCGCGTCGGCGCGAAGCAGAGGCGCGCGCCGAAGAAGAGGCGCGTCTCGACCGGGAGCGCCGCGAGCGTGCCTCGGCCGAGACAAAACAAAACTCCGCCCCCCCTGAGCCGACAGATCAAAGCGCCGAAGCCGCCCCTTCGCCGGATGTGGAGCGCCAGCCGGGCCAACTCTCGGGATCAGAAATCACCGAGAACTGGGACCGAATGGTCAGTTTCGCGCCGGACGAGGCGCAGCTCGACCGCGCGCGCATCATCACCGCCGCGCGGCACGACCCGGCCCATGCCAGCTTCGACATCCTGCGCACGCGCCTCCTGCAGGCCTTGCGCGAGCGGGGCTGGACCCGGGTCGCGATCACCTCCCCGACGAAAGGTTGCGGCAAGACCTTCACCGCGGCGAACCTCGCCGTGTCGCTGTCGCGGCAGGAGAACTGCCGGACGATCCTGATGGATCTCGATATGCGGCAGCCCTCGCTGCACAAGGTCTTCGGGCAAACCGGCGTCGGACCGGTGGGCGATCTTCTGCGCGGCAAGACCGGGCCCGAGGGTCATCTCCGCCGCTTCGCGTCGAACACCTTCCATGCCGGACGGAACATCGCCTTCGGCTTCAACGATACCCAGGAGCATTACGCCGCCGAGCTTCTGGCCGATCCGCGCACCGCGGTGGCGCTCGATACGCTCGAGGCGCGCCTGAAGCCGGACGTCCTATTGTTCGACCTGCCGCCCGCGCTCTATTCCGACGACGTGATCGCCTTCCGGCCCTGCTTCGACGCCGTTCTTCTGGTGATCGGCGGCGGGCTGACGACCGAGAAGGAAATTCGCGACACCGAGCGGCGGCTTGGCGCGGACACTCCGCTCCTGGGCATGGTGTTGAACCGCGCCGAGGATACCGACGAGCGGCGCTACACGTACTGAGCGCTCAGTACTCTGCGCGGCGCGGCAGGAAGCCTTCGAGACCGGTGAGATCCGAGACGCGCATCGCGACCGCACGCGCGGCGGCGAGACACGCGCCGATCAGCGCCAGAAGACCGAGCGTCCAGATCATGCGCCGACGTCGGATATCGTGGCGCGAGCGGATCGGCGGGATCGCCACGACCGGCGCGACACCGAGGCGGCTTTCAAGCTGCGCGGCGCTCCGGATTGCCGGGTTCATCAGCTCCAAGAGGTAGCCCGTTCCGAGCCCGAGAAAGAGGCTCGCCACAGCGCCGAAGATCGTCAGCTTGATCGGATCACGCGACACCGGGAACTGGGTCGGCACGGCGGTTTCGAGAACTTCGAATCGGGCGGATTGCTGTCGCGTCTCAAGCTGCTGTCCAAGCTCGGCATCGGCCTGGCGGCGCATCACCAGTGTGAACTGATCCTGCAACTGCACAAGCTGCCGCTGAAGCGCGCCGAGCTGGCGCTCGACCTCGGGCGCCGCTTCGAGCGCGCGTTCGGCCTCGGCGATCCGACCTTCGACCAGCGCCTTCTGCTCCTCGAGAAGCTGAACCTGGCGGTTGAGATCGGCTTCGCGCAGGCGGTCGGAGCGGGTCTGCAGCGACACGATCTCTTGCTCGAGCGTCAGCTGGTTCTCGCGAAGGCTCGCGATCCGCTCGCGGAGGTTCGACAGCCCGTCGGGCAGCGAGGCGACATTGGCTTCCTTGAACGCCGCGAGCTCGGCCTCGGCGGCCGCGATCTGGGCTTCGACCCGCGCGGCCTCTTCCTCGAAGAGCGTCAGGGCCTCGCGGGCGCGTGTCAGGCTGCGCTCGCGCGAGACGTCCACCACCGAGGCCATCAGGTCATTGGCGACCGCGGCGGCGATCTCGGGATCGCCCAATTGCACGATGATCCGCACGCCCGAGGGCGCCGCACCGGGCTGAAAGGCCATGACACCGTCCAGGATCGGTTCGATCCGGACAGACTCGCGCAGCTCGAAGACGCGTTCGGGCGCCGAGAGGTTCGGATCGTCGAAGAGGTCATAGGTGTCGATCAGGCCCTGGACGTTGTCCCGCGCCATGATCCTTTGCTCGATCAGCTTGACCCGACGGGCGGTGTCATCGGCGCGCATCGGCGAGCCCGAAAGCTGGTCGGACACCTGCGCGTCCTCGATCTGGACGACGGCAATCGACTCGTAGAGTTCCGGCCGCGAAAACGCGAACACGGCCGCAGCAAGCGATCCGAGAACCGTTACCATAAAAATCGCAAAAAACCGGCGCTTCAGCGCGGCCTTGATCTCTTCAACGCTTTGGAACTGCGTCATAACGCGTCTCCCGCAATGGTGCCCCCAATGCGCGAGCCACGCTGCCCACCGTCTTTGCGCCCTGAAGGAGCCGCGCCGATGCCGGACAGGTGCCATCGTCAGGTCACAATTTAGACAATCTGCCCCAATCTTGCCATGTTTTTCGGAGCGATTCCGGGAAACAGAGCGTCGCCAAATCGGCAATCAGCGCCACAGTTCTGCCATATTTTATGGGGCGTACGCCTCAGCGCAGGACGCAGAGCGACAGGATCATCTCGTCCGCAATCCACTGGCGCACCGAAAGCCGGTCGCCGGCAGCGAATGGCGGGACCGCGTCGCGGAAGGCGAGCGTGCCACGCTCATCGACAAGGATCAGCGCATCGAAGCCCAAGAGCGTCCGGCTGAGGGCGTATTGCGCCTTGTAGGCGGCCTCCTTGAGCGAGAAAATCCGCCGCGCCGCGAGACCGGGCGAGCCGCCGAAGCGACGGATTTCCTCTGCCTGGGCGATCTCGGAGGCGAGATCGGGAGCGAGCGGCGCATCCGTCTCGATATCGACGCCGACGGCGCGAATTTCGTTCCGGCGGGCGGCGACGGCGATGCAGGCCTCGGTCGTATGGCTGAGGCTGCCGGTCACCGAGGCGGGCCAGACCGGGCTGCGATCTTCCGCCATCGGGACCGGGCCCTCGGGAAGACCAAGCTGGGACAGCGCGGCGCGCGCGGCGGCGCGACCGGCTGCGAACTCGGCACGCCGCGTCACGACCGCCCGGGCGACCGCGGCCTCTTCCACCGGGTAGAGCGGATGGTCCGCCGATCGCGGGTCGGCGGTCGCCACCGCGAGGCCTTCCGGCCAGTCGGTCTGCGCTTGCTGCAAAAGCCGCTCGATGGAGGTCAGCGGCATCTCAGGCGGATCGCCGCGCCCGCATCGCGCGACGCCGCGCCATCGCATCGCTGCGCGCCTGGGCCCGCTCGTTGGCGGCCGCCGGAACGGTGTCCTCCGCCGCAGGAGCCTTTGCGGGACTTGGCTGATCCGGTCGTGGCAGGATCTCGGCGATCCGCGCGGAGAGCTGCCCGAGGACCGGGAAGCGGAACACATCTGTAATCGCGAGTTTCTGCGCCCCGAGCTCGTCGCGCAGCGTGCGGTGCGCCTGCACCGCCAGAAGCGAATGCCCGCCCAGTTCGAAGAAATTGTCCTTCGCGCCGATCCCATCCACGCCGAGGATACGCGACCAGATCTCGGCGACGCGCGCCTCCAGCCCCGCATCGCTGTCTCGTTTGGGTGTGGAGGGCATTGCGGCAACCACCGGCTCCGCCACGCGGCGGGCAGTGGGGGCCGGAAGCGCGCCGCGGTCGACCTTCTTGTTCGGCGTTAGCGGGAACGCGTCGAGCCGCAAAAGATGCTGCGGCACCATGATTGCCGGGACGGCCGAGGAGAGCGCGTCCTTCAGATCCCGCTCGGACATCGCCGCGCCGGTATAGTATCCCACAAGCCGAGTGTCTCCGGGCTGGTCCTGGCGCACGAGGGCAACGGCCTGCGACACGCCGTCCAGCGCCTCGAGCGCCGCTTCGACCTCGCCCAGCTCGATCCGGTGGCCGCGGATCTTCACCTGGTGATCGACGCGGCCGACGAAATCGATCCGGCCATCGGCGCGGCGCCGGACGAGATCCCCGGTCCGGTACATCCGCCCTTTGTGGAAGGGATTGTCGACGAACCGCTCGGCTGTCAGCGCCTCGCGCCCCCAATAGCCGCGGGTCACACCGTCCCCGCCGATCCAGAGCTCGCCTTCCTCGCCGATGCCCACCGGCACGAGCCCGGCATCGAGCACATAGAGCATCTGGTTGGCCAAAGGACGTCCGATATTGACCACCGGCTCGGTGGTCTCGACCGGCTCGGAGGACGACCAGATCGTCGTCTCGGTCGGGCCATACATGTTGGTGATCGACCCGCTCGTCAGGCCCCGCAACTCCTCGACCAAGGCGCCCGGCAGAGGCTCGCCGCCGAGGTAGAGATGCGAGACACGGCCCAGCGCCGCGCGCGCCTCGTCGTTCATCGCGATCATCCGCGCCATCGACGGGGTGCATTGCAGATGGGTCACGCCATGGCGCTGGATCTGGGCGGCGATCGAGAAATCGTCCTCGGCCGGGCCTGCGGTGCGATTGGCCGCCTCCACGACCTCGGCCAGCGGGCGCAGTCCATCGAGCACCGTGTCCGCGGCAATGCCGTAGTCGATCAGGCAGGCGATCTCGGTCACGCCGATCGCGCGCACCTCGTCGACGCGGGCAAGCGCATCCTCGACCGTTCCGAAGAGACCGGAATCGTTGAAATAGCGCTCGAAGGCGAAATCGAGGATGCCTTCAAGCTCGTCCGGGCTGAGCGATCCGAGGTCGAGCTCGAACGGGTTCTTGACGCCGTCGGGCTTCTTGAACGCCGGAAACGCCCAGGCATATTGCTTGATCAGACCGGCCGCCGACCGCAGGTAGTCCTTCATCGGCTCGCGCGCGATCTCGCGCGCCGCGTCGCGGGTCTCGGCGATGAAGCTGTGCAGCATGAGCGTGACGGTGAACTGCGCCGGATCGTGGCCGGCCTCGCGCAGCGCCTCGTGGTAGAGCGCGATCTTCTCGCCGACCTCGGCCACGCTCTGCCCCAAGAGATGGGTCAGGACGTTCGCCCCGAGCCGCCCGGCCTCGCGCCAGGTTTCGGGATTGCCGGCGGTCGTCACCCAGACCGGCAATTCGGAGGAAACGGGCCGCGGTTGGGTCACCACCTCGTGGATCGAGCCGTCTGCCCGGGGGAAGCCTACGGCCTCGCCGCGCCAGAGCTTCCGCAAGGTCTCGATGCTCTCGATCATCGCGGGCTTGTTGGCGGGCGGCGTGTTCTCGGGGCGCAGCACGAAATCGTCGGGCTGCCAGCCGCTGGCAATGGCGAGGCCTGCGCGGCCATTTGTGAGGTTGTCGATCACCGCCCATTCCTCGGCGATGCGCGCGGGGTGGTGAAGCGGCGCGACGCAGCTTCCGGCACGCACCCCGATCCGCTTGGTCACGCCAGCGACCGCGGCGCCTGTCACGGAGGGGTTGGGATAGGGGCCGCCGAAGGCATGGAAATGCCGCTCGGGCGTCCAGACCGCGCAGAACCCGTGATCGTCGGCGAATTTCGCGCCTTCGATCAGGGTCTTGTATTTCTCCGGGCCGACACCGTCGTCGTTGCCCCAGTAGTAGAGCGAGAATTCCATGCCCCCGCCGCCCGTGGCGGTGTCGCCCGAGATCAGGGCGCGGCTCTCGTCGCCGCTCATCACGACCTTGAAGCCCCGCGCAAGCGTGTAGAAGATCTCGAGAACCGAGATGTCGAAGCTCAGCGAGGTGACGGAGAGCCAGGTGCCGCCCTGGTCGCGGACGACCTCGTCCATCCCGGCAAAGAAATTCACCACGTTCCGGTGCTCGACCATGACGCCCTTGGGGGTGCCGGTCGACCCGGAGGTGTAGATCAAGTAGGCGAGATCGCCGGGGCCGCTGGTCTCTTGGGGCGCGGTCGCGGCCGCCTGAGACAGCCGCGGATCGCTGTCGAGGCAGAGCGTCTGCGCGCCCGTCTCGGGCAGGCTCTGCGCCAGCGACGATTGCGTGACGATCACCGGCGCCGCGCTGTCGCTGGCGTAGTGGCGCAGCCGGTCGGCGGGATAGGCCGGATCGAGCGGCAGATACGCGCCGCCCGCCTTGAGGATCGCAAGCGCGCCGATCAGGAGGTCCGGGGAGCGCGCGCAGCAGAGACCGACCACGATATCCGGACCGACGCCCATACCCTGCAAGACATGCGCGGCGCGGTTGGCGCGGGCGTCAAGCTCGGCATAGCTGAGGCTCTCGCCGTCGCACACAAGCGCCGTCGCGTCGGGAGTCCGGGCCACTTGAGCCGCGAAGAGGGCATGGATCGTCGTCGGCTCGACCTCGCGCGCAGTGTCGTTCCAAGTCTCGGTCACAAGCGTCCGCTCGGCGGCGCTCGGGCCGTGGCGGGACCGGAGCGGCGCATCGGGATCGCTGGCGGACACGTCTTCGAGCGCGGCGATTAGGATCGACGCATAGGGCTCCGGCAGACGTCCGGTGTCGATATGCACCCGGGTGCCGCGGTCGATCCGTTCGAGCGTCAGGGCCGCACCGGGCACGGGACCGGCGGCGTCCGAGAGCGCGAACGCAGGCACCTGCCGCTTCGCACCGGGCAGGCGCGCCCAGATGTCTATTGCCATCGGCGCTGAGCGACGCGCGGTCGCGATTTCGGTGTTGAGGGCTTCGGACAGAGCGCACAGGGTATCGACAGCATCGACGCGCACCGGAACCCACGGCTCGGACAAATGCGAGCGGTCGGCCTCGGCGATCTTGGGGCTGCGATAGGCAAGCGCGACGGGGCCGCCCTCGGTCCGCGCTGCGTGGACGGCCAGCGCCTCGGGCGACAGCGTCACGTCGCGCGTCGCGATAGAGCCATCGGCCGCGCCAGCGCCTTTGAGGCGCGCCATGGGCACATCTGCCATGATGCGCCGCCAGCGGTGATCCGAGGCCCCGAGCGGGATCGCCTGTTCCGGGCCGGGCCGCTCGAGCCTTGTGCCGACGGGCGGCAGGACCAGCGCGTTGCCGTCGAGCGATCTGAGGCCGGAGAGGCGCATGGCGCCCTCTTTGCAGGCGATCACCAGCGCGGCGTCTTCGCGCGACAGTATCTCGCCCGGTGCCCCCGATCTCTCGACACGCGCGGCGGAGGAGACGGCGGCGACACATTCGGGCAGCAAGAGTTTCGGAACGCAGAGCGGGTTGGCGTAGTCTCCGTGATCGAGCGCGCGGACAAGCCGCTCCAAGACCGCGGCGGGTTCGCTGGAATCGAGACAGCCATTGACGCCGGGCCGGTCGGCACGAGCGTGGTAGGTCCGGAGGCTCAGATCCTGCGGCACGCGGCGCGGTGCGTCCGAGGACAGCTCAGAGAGCACGGCATCGAAGCTTTCAAGTCCCGCCGCGAAGCATTTCAGATTGAGCGACAGCGCCGTCTCATCGGCGGAAATCGCGACCTCGCGGGTGGCGAGTAGATCGCCCTCGTCCACGCCGCCCTCGATCATGTGCCAGGAAATGCCGTGGCGGGTCTCGCCCTCGGCAATCGCCCAGACCGGTGCGTTCAGACCGGCATGGCGCGGCAGCGGGCCGTCGTGGAAATTGACCGCGCCCCGGGTCGCCTGCGCGATCAGCGCCTCGGGCAGAAGGTCGAGATTGGCGACGCTCAGAAGCCAGTCGAAGGACAGAGTGCCGCAGCGGTCCGCAAGACCCGCGCCCGGCGCGATCACCGACAGCCCGGCGCCGTGCGCCCAGTCGGACACGGCAGGCTCGCGGGTGACGACTGCCGCGATCCGGTGACCCGCGACCAGCGCGCGCGCGCCGCATTCGCGGGTCAGGCTGTCGTGGCCGATCAGAAGAAGCGAAAGGGGCGTCATGTCTGGACCTCCCGAACTGGCACAAGGTCGATGGTTTGGTCGCGGGGCCGCGCCGCACGTGCGGCGGCGAGATCGTGCGACAGGAGCCTTCGCAGGAAGCCGGGCGGATCGACCCGAGGCTTGCCCGTGAGCAGAACGCGCAACCGCCAGATCGCTCCGCCCAGCACATGCCCGAGCGTGGCCGCCACCGCATAGCCGCGGCCATGCGCCTTGGCGAAATAGCGCCAGCGGCTGTCGAACCAGTAGGTCGGCACATCGCTCCAGCCCTTCATCCCGGTCGAGACCGAACCGATATGGGCCACGTGGCTGTCGCGGATATAGTCGACGGTATATCCGGCCCGCGCCGCGCGCAGGCAGAGATCCGTTTCCTCGAAATAGAGAAAGAACCCCTCGTCGAAGAGGCCGATCTGTTCCAGCACATCCATCCGCATCATCATCGACGCGCCCGCAAGCCAGTCGACGCGGCGGGTGGCGTCGGGCAGCCCGAGCGGCACGCGATGACGCGCGAGAAGCCGGGTGACCGGACCGGTGCGGGCCGCGCCCTCGATCTCGGAGAGGATCGAGGGGAAGCGAAAGGCCGTCTCATGCGGCGTGCCGTCCTCGCCGTGGATGAAGCTGCCCGCGAAGCCGACCTCGGGATGGGCCTCGAGGTGATCGTGCAGTCGGCGCAGCGCATCCGGCGCCGGAAACGCGTCCGAGTTCAGGATCTGGACGTAGTCAGGCCGCACGCCATCGGCGCGACCGGCGCGGATGCCGACATTGTTGCCCGCCCCGAAGCCGCCGTTGCGCCCCGATTGCACCACCCGCGCGGGGATCGGCAGGTCGGTCCCCTCGATATGGGCGCGCAGCGCCTCTTCCGATCCGTCGCCGCTGTCATTGTCGACGACGACCAGTTCGGCATCGAGCCCCGAGAGCGCCGCCGCCGCCGCGTCGATGGCGCGGCAGGTCATCTCGGGCGTGCGCCAATTGAGGAGAACGGTCAGGAGACGCGCCATGATCTACTCCGCCGCCGTGACGAAATCGACGACAGTGCCGTCGGGATAGCGGCGCGTCGCGTCCGAGATGGCGCGGCGCAGCGCCGCCGCGAGAACCCGCACATTGGGTTCGAGCACCATGCTGTCATGGTCGCCGGGCACCTCGTGGACCTCGACGCCGGGCACGAACTGGCCCCAGTCATTGTCGTGGAAGAGATAGGCGCGCTGCCAGTCCACCCCGCGCCCACCGGACACGGTCCAGTGCGCCTGTTGCGGTGGGCGGAAGAGGACGAGCTTGCCATCCCAGGGTCGCACCTCGTAGCGGGCGACGGCATCGAGGAAGGCGGCCTCGATCTCAGCATTGTGGAAGCTGGTTTCGGTCGCCGTGACCGACGTGCCGCGGCGCTTCTCAAGCTCCCAGGCCAGGCGGTTGCGCGCCCAGACCAGCGGGTATCCGAGGCCCTTGCGCCGCAGCTCCTGCATCTGGATCAGCGCGCGATCCTTGCCGCTCAGTGACCTGCGCTGCGGCAGCGGCGTGTCGAGAAGCGCGACCATGCCGACCTCGTCGCCCAGCTTCTCGAGCTGGCGTGCGATCTCGTAGGCGGTGATGCCGCCGCCCGAGAAGCCGCCGAGCAGATACGGTCCTTCGGGCTGCACCTGCTTGATCTCGGCGATGTAGTCGCGCGCGGCGGCCTCGATGCTGCGATGCGGCTCCTCGTCGCCGTAAAGACCCTTGGCCTGAAGCCCGTAGAACCGCCGGTCGGCCCCGAGCAGATGCGCGAGATGGCGGAGGTTCAGGACATTCCCGAACATGCCCGCGACCAGGAAGAACGGCGTTTTCGGACCGACCTCGCCGTCATGCATGGCGACGAGATGCCGGAAGCGGCGCTCCGGCGCCTTCGGTGCGCCCGGGGTCGCGGCGGAAATCGATGCGCTCACACCGACCCGCTCTTCGATGAGCGCGGCGCATCGGCGGATCGTCGGCGCCTCGAAGAGGATCGAGATCGGGAACTCGACCCGCCAGGTCTTCTTGACCATCGAGAACAGCCGCACGGCGATCAGAGAGTGGCCGCCCAGGTCGAAGAAGCTGTCCTCGACCCCGACATTGCGCACGCCCAAAAGCTCTTCCCAGAACCCCGCTAGCGTGCGCTCGATATCCGTCTCGGGCGCGACGAAATCGCCCTCGAGCTCGGGACGGTCGAAGCTTTGTCCCGACGCCGTGGTCTCGCTGCGCCCGGCCTGTTCGGTCAGCGCGTCGAGGGGGAGCGACGAGACGACGAGACGCGACCGGCCGAGCGCCAGCGCGCGACCGAAGGCGTCCGCGCCGTCCTCGGGACGGATGCCCTGTTCGAGATTGTGCTGCAGCCGCTCCTCGGCAGGCGAGAGCGGTGCGGGGCTGTCGGGTGTATCCGTTTCGATCTCGGAGGCCAGCGGTTTCGGCCCCTGCCCCAGGCGCTGCGGGTCCGAGAGGCGGCGGATCGAGAACTCCGCAATCTCCACGATCACGGTGCCATCGGGCGCGGCCAGGGTGACGTCGAAGCTGGCGCTCTCGCCCTCGGCGCGGTTGTCGCCGACGGTCCGGACCCAGCTGACGATGCGCTCGGGCAGCGGTCCGTGCACCTTGACCGAGCCGTAGGAGACCGGCACCCACAGGTGATCGGGCGCGTAGCCCTCGATCAGCTCCATCGCCCAGCCCGTCGCGATGTCGAGAAGCGCGGGGTGCAGGCCCCAGCCGGTATCCTCGCGCGCGGCGAGCGGCAGGGACAGGTCGGCCAAGCCCTCGGACGCGCCTGTCGCACGGGTGTCGAGCACGCGCCAGCGCGGCCCGAACCTCAGGTGCTTTTCCTGCGCGACGGAAAGCTTGCGCCCGTCCGCCGCCGCTTGCGGCGGGCCGAGCCGAGCGCGGATCGCGCCCAAATCGAGACGCGGCGCGGGCGGGATCGGTCGGAGCGCGATCTGCCCCTGTGCCGAAAGGAGATGCCCACGTGCCTGGCCCGAGCTCGCGTCGCCCAGAATGTCGAACCGGTACCCCGCATCGGATCGTGTCAGACGCACTCGCATGTCGCGTGCACCATCCGCCGGGACGATCATCGGCCTGAGGAAGGTTAGATCGCGCAACTCGAAACTCTGCCCCTCGCCTTGCGCAGCAAGAGCCTGTGCCGCCAGCGACAGGTAGCCCGTCCCTGGCAGGAGCGCGGTACCGTCGGCGGTACGGTGCTCGTCGATCACCCAGGCGTCCTGCGTCAGCCGCGTCGAGAAGACCCGGCGCCCGTCGCGGTCGAACCAGCCTTCGTCCAGAAGCGGCGGCGCGACAGGCTCGGGCGAGGCTTGAGGCACCTCCCCGGTGCGGCGCGCGACAGCTTCGGCGGCCATGCCGACCTCGGACCAGATGCCCCAGTTGATCGCCGTCACGCGGGTTGTGCCGCCCGCCCGTGCCTCGGCGAAGGCGTTCAGATACTCGTTGGCGGCGACGTAATCGACCTGGCCCGCGGGCGCGGTGACGGTCGAGGACGAAGAAAACAGCACCATCCAGTCCACCGATCCGTCGGGGAAGACCTGCCCCAGGACCTCGGTGCCGTGAATCTTGGGGGTGAACACGTCCTCCACGCTCGACGGCGTCTTGGCGAGAAGCGGCGCGTCGGCGATGACGCCCGCGCCGTGGATGACGCCGTCTATCCGTCCGAACCGCTCGGTGGCGGCGTCGGCCACGCGCTGCATGTCGGTGAGATTGCAGACATCGGCATCGGCGACCATGACGGTCGCACCCAAGGATTCCAGCTCTTCGACCGCGCGAATGCGGCGGCTGATCGGGTCCTGGCTGGCGTGGCGCCGCAGGTAATCGGACCAGAGCGCGCGGTCGGGAAGCGCGGAGCGCCCGACCAGAACAAGGTTGGCGCCGGTCGCGGCGAAGCGCTTGGCCAGCGTCAGGCCGATCCCGCCGAAGCCGCCGGTGAGCAGGACCGTCTTCGCGTCCGGGAAATCCGCGCCCGGGAGACGCAGCTTGGACATCCGCGCCTCGTAGCGCCGCGAGCCGCGCAGCGCGGCGGAGCGGTTGCCCGGTTCGGACAAGAGCTCTTCGACTACCTGCTCGGTGAGACGGGCCAGTGCCTCCTCGAGCGTGGCTTGCGCCGTTCCGCGCGCCCAGAACGGCACATCCGGCAAGGCGGGCAGCGCCAGATCGAGCGTCGAGACGCTGACGCCCGGCAGCTCGCGCGGGATCATCCGCGCGGGCCCGGAGGCGGTCGCCTTGGCTGGATAGGGAAGGGCTTCGTCCTTCACCTTCTCCGCGCCGTTCGTCACGACGGTCAGGTGAATGGGGCCGGGGAGCGTCTCTTCGGCCATGGACTGGGCGAGGAAGAGAAGCGAATAGAAGCCGTGCTCCTGCAACCGGTGGAAGAAGGACGAGCCCGGGCGATGGCTCTCATCTGCCGTCACCAGCCAGAAATGCGCGATCCGCGTGGGCACGGTGCCGCGGGCGAGCAGGTCCTGCAGCAGGAGGTCGTAACCCTCGCGACCGCGTTCGGGCGCGAGCACGTACGCATCGGTGTCGCGCCGCGCGAAAAGATCGCCGGTGCGCACTTCGACGACCCGATGTCCGGCGCTCCGCAACCGATCCGACGCACGATCCGCGACGCCCGCATCGTCCATGAACATCAGCCATGTCTGCGGCTCGGCCTCGTCAAGTTCGGCCTCCAGATCGGCGGGGCGCGCGCGCCATTGCCGCGTCCAGCCCCAGTCCGCCACATCCTCGATCCGCTCGAGAAAATCGGACGGGGCCTCCGTCTGCCCTGCCCCGGGTTCGATGAAATAGGGCGCGCGCTGGAAAGCATAAGTCGGAAGGACCACGCGGTTGCGCCGCGCGCCGCCCCAGATCTGATCCCAGTCGATCTCGGCTCCGAGCGCCCAGAGGCGGCCCAGACCCTCGAGGAAATAGCGGTCGTCGGCGATCTCTTCGTCGGGATGGCGCAGCGACGACAGGACCGTCTGGCCGTCGACCCGGGGATGTTGGCGGGTAAAGGCGGACAGGGCCTTGCCGGGGCCGACCTCGAGGAAGATGCGGTTCTCACTATCGGCCAGCGTCTCGACGCAGTCCGCATAGCGGACCGTGTTGCGCAGATGCCCGACCCAGTAGTCCGGGCTCGTGGCCTCGTCGTCCGTCATCCATTTGCCGCTGCGGTTGGACACCAGCGGGATCTGCGGCGCCTTCAGGTCGAGACCCGCGAGGTAGTCGCGGAACCGGGTCAGGATCGGCTCGAGCATGCGGCTATGCGCGGCGATGTCGATGCCGACGCGTCGGCACTCGATCCCCTCGGCCACAAGCCGTGCCTCGAGCCTGTCGAGCGCGGCGTTCGGACCGGAGGCAACGGACAGGTCGGGGGCGTTTTCGCTGGCCAGATCCAGATCGTCGCCCAGATAGGGCGCAAGCGCCGTGGCCGAGAGCCCCACCGACAGCATCCCGCCCGCGGGCACGGTGTCGAAGAGCTGGCCGCGCAGATGCACGAGGCCGATGCAGTCCTCGAAGCTCATCACGCCCGCGATGCAGGCCGCGGCATTCTCGCCCATCGAATGACCCGCAAGCGCGGCGGGCGTGACGCCCCAGCTTTCCCAGAGCTTCGCCAGCGCGATCTCGGTGATCAGGATCAGCGGCAGCTGCAGCGACGGCTTCAGGAGCTGGCGATCCGCCTCCGCCCGGTTGGCCGCGTCGGGGAACCACAAGGTCCGCGGATCGGTGCCGGTCAGCTCTTCGAGCCGCGCGAGACCGCGATCGGCCCAATCGGCGAAGACCGGCTCGGTCTCGTAGAGATCGCGCGCCATGCCGGCATATTGCGCGCCGCCGCCGGGAAAGAGGAAGGCGACGTCCGGAGCGTCGAGCGCGGTATGGCTGTGGACGCGGCGCGCATCGCCGGTCTCTAGAAGACGCGCGGCGTCTTCATGGCTCTCGGCGACGACGATCCGCCGCTTTGCAAAGGCGCGGCGGCCTTGCTTCAGGGTGAAGGCGATGTCCGCAAGCGGCTGTTCGGGATGCGCCCGCAGATGCGCCGCGAGGCGCTTGGCATTGTCGTCGAGCGCCGCTTTAGAGCGGCCCGAGACGGAGAGGATCTGGAACGGGAACGCCGCCTCTTCCGAGGCCGCGCGCTCGGGCGCTTCCTCGAGAACGACATGCGCGTTGGTGCCACCGACACCCAGAGAATTCACCCCGGCCCGGCGCGGCGCGCCAGTGCGCAGCCAGTCAGACAGCCGGTCGTTCACAAGGAACGGCGAGCCCTCGAAGGCGATAGCCGGGTTCGGCGCCTCGAAACCCAGAGAGGGCGGGATCTGCCCGTTGTGCAGGGCGAGCGCCGTCTTGATCAGCGACGCGGCCCCCGCGGCGGTGTCGAGATGGCCGATATTCGTCTTGACCGAGCCGATCCGGCAAAACCCCTCGTTCTCGGTGGTCTCGCGGAACGCCTGCGAGAGGGCGGCGACCTCGATCGGATCGCCGAGATAGGTCCCGGTTCCGTGGCATTCGACATAGCCGATGCTGTCGGCCGAGACGCCCGCGACCGCCTGCGCCTCGGCGATCGCGGCCGCCTGACCGTCGACCGAGGGCGCGAGATACCCGGCCTTGGCGGCGCCGTCGTTGTTGACTGCGGTGCCCTTGATGACCGCCCAGACATGGTCGCCATCGGCCTGCGCGTCCGCGAGACGCCTGAGCACCACGACGCCGGCGCCCGAGCCGAAGACCGTCCCCGCGGCGCGGTGATCGAAGGCATGGCAGGCCCCGTCGGGCGAGAGGATCTCGTTTTCCTTGTAGAGATAGCCGCGCATCTGCGGCAGCTCGATGGTCACGCCGCCCGCGATGGCCATGTCGCATTCGCCGTTCAGCAGCGCCTGCACCGCGTAATGCGTGGCCACGAGCGAGGTGGAGCAGGCGGTCTGCAGGTTGATCGACGGCCCCTTGAGGTCGAGCACATGGCTGAGCCGCGTGGTCAGGAAGTCCTTGTCGTTGCCGGTATGGCGCAAGAGGAACATGCCCGTGTTCTCGATGAGATCGGGGTTCGAGCAGATGTTGAAGTAGAAATAGCTGCCCATGCCGCAGCCCGCGAAGACGCCGATGGTGCCGTCGAAGCCTTCGGGCACATGGCCCGCATTCTCGAGCGCCTCCCAGGCGGTTTCGAGAAAGCGGCGGTGCTGGGGGTCGAGGATCGCGGCTTCCTTGGGCGAGAAGCCGAAGAACTCGGCATCGAACATCTCGAACCCGTCGAGGGGCGCTGCGAAGGGCACGTAATTGCGGTGGCGCATGAGGCCCGGGCTTTCGCCCGAGGCGCGCAGTTCGTCGTCGGACAGGCGCCGGATCGAGCTGACACCATCGCGCAGATTGCGCCAATAGGCGGCGATATCGGCGGCACCCGGCAGATGCGCGGCCATGCCGGTGATTGCGATATCGGTGTCGCTGAACGCGTCGGAGTTTGTCATCCGGAGTTGCCTGTGTGGTCCGTCAAAGGATCTTTTTCCGCCTCCCTAATCCGCGAATACGGCGATTTTGAGTTGGCTTCCGGGTCGTTCCCGGATCGCGGCGGCTCCGTGTCGCGCTCAGCCCGTGACCGGTGCCGCCAACTCAAGAATATAAGCACCGTCGCGCCAAATAGTGAGAGCTGCGATCACGATTGCGCAGAGACCGAACACCAGGTCGTGCAGCGGGTCCCAGGCCTTCTGGTGCCGAGCAAGCCAGACCACCACCGGATAGGCGAGAAGAAGCGCCGCACCCTGCCCGAGGATCGCGCCCAGAAGGCCCGCCATCTGCACGCCGATCAGGAGCCCGCCGATCATCAGCGCGGCGCGGGCCGATTGCAGCACGAAGAACCGACGCGAATCTCCGGCCGCCAGCGCCGCCTGGTCGTAGGTCAGCACGATCACGAACGGCGTCTGCATCAGCGCGAGGAGTGCGACGACCGGTCCGGCCAGATGGTAGCGCGGGTCGTAGAGCAGCCCCACCAGCCAGACACCCAGAAGCGCGACGGCGGCCAGAAGCGCCATGAGCGTCGCGGTCACGATGAAGCGCATCCGCCGGAGCTTGAGGAAATTCTCGCGGCTCTCGGCGGGCGGCGTCTCGCGGTAGACCGGGATCAGCACCCGCCGCACGACGAGGCCGCCGAGGAGCATCGGAAACGAGGCGAGGAAGTAGCCGATATTGTAGATGCCGAACGTATCGAGCGGCAACGCCTTGCCGAGCACGAGCTTGTCGCCCTGGTGGAAAGCAAACCCGACCACCGTGGAGAGGAAGATCCACTTCCCGAAATGGATCAGTTCGTGCGCCGCCGACCGCTCCCATGCCAGCCGGTTGCGATGCCCCGGCAGGAGCCAGGTGTAGAATGCCAGAACCAGCGCCGCGCTGACCACGCCCGAGATCACCAGCGACCAGACCGACCCCGTGAGCCGGGCCAGCGCGATCGCCACCCCGAGGCTCAGGATCTGCGCCGCGATGTCGATCGCGGTCACACGACCGAGCGCCAGATGGCGGTTGGCGGTATCGAGCCGGGTCGGATTGAACCCCGCGAGCAGAAGCGCGAGGGCCGACACCGGCATCATCGCCATGAACATCGGCTGGTTGTAGAACCACGCCATAGGCACGCCCGCGGCGCACCCGATCAGGAACAGCGTGATCCCGCGCGCGACCTGGATGCTCCAGGCGGTGTCGAGAAAAGCCGGATCGTCGCCGCGCTTTGATTGCATGATCGCCGGGGTCACGCCGACATCCGAGAACATCATCAGCCCCGACGAGACCATCGCGACGATGGCCATCATGCCGAAGGCTTCGGGGAACAGAAGCCGGGTCAGAACCAGGTTCGACAGGAGCCTCAGGGCCTGGCTTGTCGCGAAGCCGCCCATGGTCAGCGCCGAGGAGCGCATCGCGCGCTGCCAGAGACCGCTGCCGGTCAGGGCGCTGGCAAAGGCCGTTCTCATCGCCCGCGGCTCCAGCCACCGTCGTCGCGGCCCATGCGGGCGGCCAGTGCGACGCCCGAATATACCGCGAAGCCGACAGGATCCCTGAGCGCCATCGCCAGCTTTCGCCCGAGCGGCAAATGCGGCTTGCCCTCGTTCGCGACCAGCTCGGGATAGCGCTCGGCGATCTCGGCCACGCCCCGGTCCTGACGGCGTCGCACCCGCACAAGGGCGGAGAGCCCCTCCACCACCGGCCAGAGATAGGCGGGGGAGACGGCGATCCTCTCTTCGGGCGCGAAGAGCAGGCGGACATAGGTGTCGTCCGAGGCCACATCCGGGAAGGCCCCCCAGCGCATCCGGCCCGCGGCATTCACCGCGAAGAGCCCGCAGCCCGGCACCCCCTCGGCCATGAAGGGAACGCGGCGCCACATCCTTGCATAGGCGCGGCTGGCGAGGTTCGAAGGCGCGGTGATGTCGATCCGCCCGCTGGCATAGCGCGCCTGCGGCACCGCGAGCGCGTCTGCCAGCGCGTCGAGGAGATCGGCTGCGAGCACCACATCGGCATCGAGATAGACCCGCATGCCGCCCCGTGCGACCGCGTCCCCGGCATTGAGCGCGCCGATCTTGCCGCCCTGCCCGCGCTCGACGACATGCAAGTGCCAGCCGCGATCCGAGAAGGCCTGGGTGAACGCCCTCGCGCGCTTGGCGGTGTCGTCCGAGCACCCGTTGGCCACCACCACCACCTCGACCGGGGCGGTCCGGGTCCAGTGCTGGTCGACCAGCGACCTGAGGCACGCCCTGATCAGTGCGGCCTCGTTGCTGGCCGGTATGATGATCGACAGCCCCAGGTTAGGCTCGGTCATTGACGCAAGGGAAGACACGCGACTGCATACTCGTCTGAGGAAAATCGGTCACACCATGCGGCGCGGTGTCCACCAAAACTGTGGCCGAAGGATGAAAACGATTAGAACGAACCGACACGCCGGATCAACACGGTGCGACAAAGACACAGGGCGGTGACTGTGACCCATCCCTTGCGGGTAGGCTATCTTGTGCCCCAATTCCCGGGGCAAACGCACATCTTCTTCTGGCGCGAGATCCGCGCGCTGGAGCAGATGGGCCATGAGGTCATGCTGTTTTCGACCCGACCACCCCCTCCCGGCCTGATCTCGCATGGCTGGTCGCGGGAGGCGATGGACCGCACCATCTATCTCGGCCAGTCCGAACCGCTGCGCGCCCTGGCGGCGATGACGCGGCTCGTCCCACGCGGCCTGCCGATCTGGACGCTCCGCGAGGGGCCGGTCTTCGCCCGCGACGTGAGCCTCGTTCTGGCCGCCGCGGAGATGCTCTTCAGCGAGACGAAGCGCCTCGGGATCGGTCATGTGCATGTCCACTCCTGCGGTCGGGCGGCGTTGATCGCCGCGCTCTGCCGCAGGATGGGCGGGCCCAGCTACTCGCTCACGCTGCACGGTCCCTTGCGCGATTACGGCCCCGGCCAGCGCTTCAAATGGCGCGGCGCGGCCTTCGGCACGGTGATCACCCAGACGCTCGAAGCCGAACTGACCGAGGCGCTTGGACGCGACCGCCCCGAGCGCCTGCTGGTGCAGCCGATGGGCGTCGATATCGAGCGTTTCGCCCGCCCCGCGCCGTACGCTCCCGTAAGCCACGGCCAACCAATGCGGCTCTTTTCCTGCGGTCGGCTGAACATGGTCAAAGGCCATCAGGACGTGATGTCGGCCATCCGCCAGCTTCTCGACCTGGGCGTCGACGTGCGGCTGGAGATCGCCGGAGAGGATGACGAGGGCGGCACCGGCTACCGCGCCACGCTCGAGGCGCATCTGAAGCAGCTGCATCTGCGCGACCACGTGCGCCTACTCGGCGCGGTCGATGCCGACGTTGTGCGCCAGAAGCTCTTCGAGGCGCATGCCTTTGTCCTGGCAAGCTGGAGCGAACCTCTTGGCGTCGCCTATATGGAGGCGATGGCGGCGTCCGTTCCGACGATCGGCACGGATGCGGGCGGCGTCCGCGAGCTGATCCAGGACGGGCGGACCGGGATTCTCGTGCCGCCGCGCAATCCCGGGGCGCTCGCCCGGGTGATCCGCGACCTCTCGGGCAATGCCGAGCAGGCGCTGCGCCTGTCCGCCGCCGGGCACGAACATGTCGCGCGTCATCATCGCTCGGAGCTGGGCGCAGACCTCCTCGCACGCGAAATCGAGACGACGCTCGATTCGGAGCGCGGTCGCGGCTGACACCCGTGCGGCGCAATCGTTTCCGCATTCGCAACCGTACCGCGAAACACGCCGGGTCACGGCCGTGCAAGACCGCCATCTTGCCGAGTTTCCGGTGCTTGGAGTTGCGTTTAGACGCATCTCGACCGCAGAATACGCCACAGAACAGCCCGACCCCCATTTGTCTTCCCGGGCGCGCTCCCCTCGGGTCGGCCGAGAAATAGAAAGTTCGTAGTCCATGTCGCCGGAGATCCGAGAGTTCCTGGCCGCGCTCGGTCTTGTCGATGTCGTCGGCAAGCTCGAAGCGGAGGATATCGACGAGGAACTCTTCTGGCATCTCGAAGAGCGCGATCTGAAAGAGATCGGCCTCACGCTCGGGCAGCGCAAGAAGCTGATCCGCGCCCTGTCGGACCGCGCCAAAGAGGCCGGGGACGTGCGCGCCGAGCCGACACCGGCGCCTGCGACCGGCGGCGGGCTGAGCCTGCGCCGCCTGACCGTTCTCTTCAGCGATCTCGTCGGATCGACCGAACTTGGCAGCCATCTGAGCGCCGAGGACATGCATGACCTGCTGCAGCTCTACTACCAGGCCGCGCGGCGCGTCGCGCGGCGCTTCGGCGGATATATCACGTCGCTCCAGGGCGACGGCGTCGTCGTGCTCTTCGGCTATCCGAAGACGCTGACCGCCAATGCCGAACGCGCCATCGCCGCGGGCTTGGCGCTACAGGCCGAGCTTCAGCGGCTGGCGGCGACCTCGGGACCCGTTCCGAAGCTTCAGGCGCGGATCGGCGTCGCCTCCGGCACCGCGGTCGTCGGGCTCGAGGAGACCGCGCTCGGCGGCGACCGGGTTCAGCTCGTGGGCTCCGTTGTCAACCGTGCGGCGCGCCTGCAGACCGTGGCGGAGCCCGGCGCGGTGGTTGCCGATGACCAGACCCGCGTGCAATCGGACCGCCGGTTTCGCTTCGCGCGCTTGCCCGATGCGAGCCTCAAGGGCTTCGAGCGCCCGGTTCCGGTCTCGCGCGCGATGGGCGAGCGGCGCAGCGGCAACGAGATCGACCGCGAGGCCGAGCTGCGCCCCTTGGGGCGCGACGCGATCCAGGCGCGCTTGTCCGCAGCCCTGAGCGATGCCGCGTCCGGCAAGGGATCGCTGGTTTTCGTCCATGGCGAGGCCGGGATCGGCAAGACGACGGCGCTGACCGCGCTGGCGCGAACCGCCTCCGAACAGGAGATCGACGCGATCCATCTCGCCTGCGCGTCGATGGCGTCGAACACCGCGCTGCGGCCGGTTCTGGACCGGCTCTCCGAAGCGCTCGGCTCCAGCGGGCCCGAAGGGTTGGACGCGCTCTTGCCAGAGGTCGAGCCCGCCGCGCGGGACAGCGTCGCGCGTGCGCTCGGCTACGAGATCGAAGGCCCCGCACCGGCGGCAGCGCGCGAACGCGCGCAGCTTCTCGAGGCCCTGACGCACTGGCTGCTCGGGTCCGGGTGCAAAACCCGTCTCCTGATGGTCGAGGACCTGCACTGGGCCGACCCCACGACCATCGAGCTTCTCGCGCAGCTCGCGAAGCGGCTGGAGAACAGAAGCTGCGCCTGCGTCGTGACCTCACGGATGGAGCCTCCGGACAGCCTGACCGAGGCCGGCGCGCTGAGGGTCGAGCCCCTCGCGCCCCTCGCGGCCGACGGCGCTGAAGCGCTTCTTGCCCGACGCCTCGGGGCCACGGCCCTTCCGGAAAGCCTGCGCGATCGCATCCTTGAGAAGAGCGGCGGCAATCCCCTGATGATCGACACCCTCGCTCGCGCGGCGCGGAGCTGGTCGGACGCGGACCTGACCCGCGGCGTGGCGGTCCCGGATTCCATTTATGAAAGCCTCGCCGCGCAGGTCGACACGCTCGACGCCGGGCGCGCGGTGGCGGCGATGTTGTCGGTGATCGATGGCGGTGCCGAGATCGGCTTTCTGGCCGAGCTTCTGGATATCCCGCTGGTCGACCTCGCGGACGCGCTCGAAGAGCTGCGCGCCCTGGGCGTCGTGCCGCTGACCCATGGCGAGAGCCATGCCAATGTGCGCTTCCGCCACAGCCTCTATCGCGACGTGATCTACGAGCGGCTCCTATCGCCCGAGCGCCGCGCGCTGCATGCCGCGGTCTTCGACGGCCTGCGCCGCCGCGACCCCGAGGTCGAGACGCAACGGCCCGACCTTCTGGCCCAGCACGCGATGGGGGCCGAGCTCTGGGCCGAGGCCGCGCCGCTCAGCATCGCCGCCGCCGAGCGCGGGCTCGCCGGGTCGGCGCTCATCGAAGCCGGGGCCTATCTCGACCAGGCCGAGGCCGCTCTCGGGAAGCTGGAAAAGACCCGCGAGACCGACCGGCTCCGGCTGCGTGCCCTTGGCGCGATGGCGTCGCTCAAGCGCGCGCGCGAGGGGATCGCGTCGGATGCCGCCGGTCGTCTTGCCCGGGAGATCCTTGCCCTGGCGCGCGAGCTCGGCGAGACCAAGACCGAGCTCGCCGCCTATTTCGGCATCTACAGCCATGCGCTGGTGAAGGCCGATTACCGGGCCGCCGACGACTGGAGCGGCAAGCTCATGCAGGCGGCCCGGGAGCGCGGCGATCCGATCTTCATGATGGTCGGCACCCGGGCTGTCGGCTCCGTGGCGCTCCATACCGGCAGACCCGAGCGCGCCCGCGACCTGCTCCAGCAGGCGCTGGCGGAATACGACATCGACAAGCACGCCTATCTCGCCCATCAGCACGGCTACGATCACGCCGAGATCGCATCGGTCTTTCTGGCCAAGGCCCAATGGCTCTGCGGCGATCTGGAGGCCGCGCAGGACGTGTCGAAATTCGCCGTCGCGCATAGCCGCAGGATCGGCCACGCGCATTCCCTGGCGCAGGCTCTGGCGTTCCGGGCGATGCTCGGCGGGTTGTCCCGAGACGGCGGTCCAATGGCCGAGGCCGGGGACGAGGCCTACGAGATCGGCAAGCGCTACGAGCTTCCGGTGATGCGCGACGCGGGTCTCTACTTCGCCGCCGCCGCGCGGCTCCTGTCCCGCGACGCGCCCGTCACGGTCGAGGATGTCGATCACCTGCAAGAGCTGAGCCGCGGCTTCCGCGCGGTGAACCCCTATAATTACGGTCCGCTGTCCTCGAGCTTCCTCGCCTCCGCCATGCTGCGCGCCGGTCTGGTCGAGGACGCGCACGACGAGCTCGATCACGGCGAACGCGTTCAGGAGCGGACAGGGGAGGCGTGGACCTCGTCCGAGCTTCTGCGCCTGCGCGCCCGCGCCTTCGACGCCGAGGGGGCCGCGGCGAAAGCCCGAGAGGCCCGCACCCTCGCCTACAAGCATGCCAGCGATCAGGGCGCGGTCACGCTTGCCCTGCGCGTCGCCTGCGACATGGCCGAGCGCGACGGCGATCTGAGCCGGGTGGCGCAGGATATGGCCAAGCTGGCGAGCCAGGACGAGTCGTGGGATCTGCGGCGCGCCCGAGCGGTTCTCGATGCGGCCGTGACGGACTAGGCCCACGCCTCAGACCGGAGAGAGCGCACCCCCGTCGAGCAATTCGCGGACGATGGTTCTGGCGACGGTCGGCGGCACTTGCGTCTCGAGCCGCTCCAGCAGGGCGCCAAGCGGCGCGGGCGGGCCGATCAGCCGGGTCAGGGTCTCGGCCCGGAGCGCGCCGACATGCGTGGCGCGGCGCGCGCTCGCCGGGAACTCGATGACCGGAGACCAGCGGATCCGGCCCTCGATCAAGGCCGCGCCGCGCGAGAGTGGCGCCGCGAGCGCGTAGCGGCGCGTGACGTCGATGTCCTGCGGTGGTGATGCGGTCTCAGGACGCGGGTCGCGGGCGATATCCGACCAAAATCCTGTGCCGATCCGGGCCTGCGACGCGTAGGCGGCTTCGGTGACCGCTTTCGCCGCCAAGACGTCCGCGCGATGGCGGCTCTCCACGAACTCGCGCACGGCGTCCGCATTGCCGCCCTCGAGAAGCGTCAGGGCCGCGGCAGAGCCTTGGGCCGCGCTTCGGAGCGCGTGGACAAGCCCGTGCGCGGCGATGGGATCCCGCGCGAGCGCGCGGTCGCCGATGCGGATCACGCGCGCCTCGGGCATCGCGGTCTCCGCCCAGTCGAGGGAGGCAGCACTGGGCGTTCCGGACGCGGCCCCCAGCAAACCGACGCTGCGCAGCGCCTCGGTCACCAGCGCGGCCCGCTCCGTCGCATCGAGGCCCGCGACCCTCTCGGCCCGGCAAAAGAGCGCGCCTTCAGCCCGATCCTGCGGCCCCGCGGCGCACCAGAGCCAGCCGTCCGGCACCGCGGCGATGCGCATCACGCCACTCGGGTCCGAGGCGCGGAACGGCAACGCAACCATCTGCGGCAAGCCCGGCGCGCGCGCCCGCAATCCCCGGCGACCGCGGGCGTCGAGAATGGCGACGGGGTGCCAGCGGCGTCCATCCTCCAGCACGATCTCGGGGCCATCGCGCCGGGCGCGGGAGGTCTCAAGTCTCGCCCCGGCGCGGATCGCTTCGGCGAGACAGGCGCGGTCGAAGCGGGCGCGGTCGATCAGGAACGGCGCGTCGCGCGTCACCTCGAGGGTCTCGGGCCGCTCGCGCCAGAGCAGCTCCCGGCGCGCGACCACGGCAACCGCGGACGTGTCGAGCGCGCGCCGCAGCCCCGGCAGATCACAGAGCGCCTGTCCTCCGACCGGCAGCGATTCCAGACGCGTGGCCGGAACGCGCGGCGGCGAGACGATCGTGACCCGTGCCCCGTCCACGGCCAGCCGCAGCGCCGCGCTGGACCCGGCAGGTCCCCCGCCCAGGACCACGATCTCCGGGTCAGGCAGCGGCATCGAACCAATCGGGGCGAGCGTCGATCAGGCGGCCATAGGCGCCCAAAGCGTAGCTCAGCCAGCCGCGGACGAAATCGCAGGCGGGCCGCCCCGCATGCAGGACCTCCTGGTGGCAGCCGCCCCCGCAAAGACGCCGCGCCCAGCAGGACCGGCACCCGTCCTGCGCCTCGACGCGCCGCTCGCCCAGGAAGCGCACGCGCGCCGCGTCGTCGATCCCGTCCTGAAGCGAGCCCATCGCGCCCAGCGGATCGCGCACGAAGCGGTGACAGGCCGAGAGATCGCCCTCGGCATCGACGGCGAGGTAATCGCGCGCGGCCCCGCAGCCGAAGGATTTCGTCGCGCCGCGATGGATCTCCCCCAAGGCGGTGGCGAGATTGGCGAAGGGGTGCGGTTGGCCCGCGAGCGTGGCCTGCAGCCAGTCCTCGCCCATCGAGACCATCTCGGACAGGAGCACCGGGAACTCGTCCGCGCCCAGCGCACCGCGTCCGGTCGGCGATGAGAGCATCGGCGACATGCCGACCGAGTGGAACCCGAGCGCGCCGAGATCGGCCACGGCCGCCCCGATGCCGAGGTTCTCGGGCGTCACGGTCATCCGCGCCGAGAGCGACACGCTGTCCTGACGCGCCAGAAGCGGCGCAAGCGCGCGCGCGATGCGGTCGAAGCTGCCATCACCGCCGCGCATCGGGCGCAGCCGGTCCTGCACCGCGCGCCCACCGTCGAGGCTGACCGTCACGGCGAAGCGATTTGCGGCCAGAAACTCCGCATCGGCCTCGGTCAGGAGCGTGCCGTTCGTGGTGATCGAGAACCCGACCGAGATCGCGCGCGCGGCGGCCCGCCTGCGGGCGTGGCTCACGGCGTCGTGGATCACCTTGCGCGCGACGAAGGGCTCGCCGCCCATGAAGGCGATCTTGACCGCGCCTCCGGGTGGGGTGGCCGCGAGGAGCCGGTCGATTGCGGCGCGCGCGACGGTCTCGGTCATCCGCCCCTCGGGACCGCCGAAGCTGCCGCCCGCCGCGTAGCAATAGCCGCAGGCCATGTTGCAGCTCTGCGAAACCGTCAGCGCCAGCGCGCGCACGGGACCGGCACCCTCCGCCGTCTCGGTGACTGCAGGCGCGTCGAGACCGAACCGCGCGAGAGCCTCGGTCGCGGTGCCGGAGGCCAGCGCGTCGGAAAGCAGGGCGGCCTGGTCGGGGCGCAACCCGTAGACCGCCGCGCGTTCCGACAGGAGCAGCATGTCGCCCGCGAGATGCAGATCGGGATGGCGCGGACGACCGGCCTCGATCAGCGCCTCGGCGGGTGGGCGGGCGCCGTCAGGCATGGTCCGCCTCGATGCCGAAGACTTTGAAGATCGGGATGCCCTTGCCGGCGCGGGCGAGCTTTTCCGCCTGGTCGCGGAAGATGTGCATGTGCTCGCGCGCGGCGAGGATGTCCCGCTCGGCGGTCTTCATGTCGTCGGCGGCCTCGGCGGCATAGCCCTGTTTCAGCGTCTTGACGATGTCGCGCAGCGCCTGAATCGCGGTGAAGAGATCGGGGTCCTCGACCTCGGCCACCGACATCTCGCGCAGATAGAGCGACGGGTCGGCGCGATAGGGCTCGAGAATGGCCTTCACGTCGCGGAACTTCTGGTAGTGCTGCACCCCGTCGCTGTCGATCCGCACGGCAAGCTCGTAAAGCCCCGGCGGCAGCTCGTGTACACGGGCGCGGAGGAACGAGACGATCCCCGCATATTCGGAATCGAGATCGCCGCCGGGACGTTCGACATCGACATAGGTGTCGATGGCTTCCGGCGTGGCGCGCTGGAGCATCGGCTTGCGGGTGTGCTCGAACTCGTCGGGCGATCCGTCGCTGGCCCCGGAGGAGCGCTCATCGGGAAGTTTGAACGTCGCCTCCGAGCTGTCCTTGGCGTCCAGCTTCCCGAGAGCCAAGGCCGGGACCGGCACCCGGTCCGACGGCTCGACCACGGGCGCGTAGCTCTTGCCCGGCGGGTAATGGCCCGACCGCTCGAGCATCCAGAGAAGCTGGTTGTCCCAGCGCATATGGGTCATCTCGCTGAGCGCCACAGACAGGATGAATTGCCGGGCGGCGCGCACGTCATCAGCCAGATCGGGCCAGATCGCGGAGGTCTCGGGCGTGATCTCCTCGGGCTGTTTCAGGCTGAAATAGGAGTAGAGATACTCCATCGACAGCGTGAACTCCAAAGGCGCCAGCTCCTTGGTCAGCTCCTCGATGACCTGGTCCACGCTCTCGAAGGGCGTCTCGAAATTGCGCAGGACGGGTCCGGGCGTCTCGGTGCGCTCCTCGCCGCCGATGACGAAATCGAGCTCCTCCCAACGCAGGTTGATCTCGTAGGGGTCGTAGCGGCCCGGGCGGGCACCGGAGATCGTGGTCGCGGCGCTCAGATCGCGCGAGGGATCGTGACGCCGCCGCATCCAGTCGACGAAATTCAGCGACTGGCGCGGATCGTCCATGGCGGTGCCGTCCTCGAGGCTCGGACCGTCGACCGGACCGAGCGCGACATCGGGGTGGTTCGACGCCCAGTACTGGCAGGCGCAGTCGCGGAAATCGTGGGTCCAGGGCGAACACATCGACGAGGTCAGCTCGCCCGCGTGATAGACCAAGGGGATCACCCCTTCGCCGTCGAGAAAGGCCCGCCGCTTGCCGGTCAGAACCACGGGCTGTCCCGAAGGCGCGCCGATCGCATCCCGCTGGGTCAGGGCGATGGTCAGGTCGGCGGTCTCGGGATCGGGATCGAGGGTGATCGAGCGGATCAGCCACCAGACGGTTTCGCCCTCGTAGGGGATCGGCGTGAGCGCGTTCTGGTAGAGCGTGAAATCGTACATCTCGATCCGCCGACCGTCCTGCTCGAGCCAGTGCAGATACCAGGTCCCATCGCCCAGCGCGCCGCCCTTGACCCCGTCGAGCTCACGCTTGAGGGCCTGCACCCAGTCGAGATCCAGATCGAAGAGCGCGTCGCCGCCGGTATCGGCATAGATCAGCTTGGCCCCCTGGGTGCCGTCGGGGCCCGCGGGTGTCACGCCCGGGAACTCGAAGACAAGCCCCGGGAAGAAGCGCACGTCGAGCTGTCGGAGATCGAACTCGAGGCCGGGGAAGCAGTTGCCGACACCCGACTCCATGAGCGTCGAGACCGGATTGCCGAGCACCGGTTCGGGATACTTGGGAAAGAGCGCCTGCGCGGGGTCTTCCTGCGCCGAGCGGTTCTTCGGGGTCGGGGCGTCACTCGTCATGGGGGGCCTCCTCGTCGCGCAGAACGCGCGGCGCTTCGCGCCAGGCGGGATCGGTTTCGAGCTTGTCGAGATAGGCCATCAGGAGATCGTATTGCCGCCGCGTGATCGAGAGCGGCACCCCCATCGAATGGCGCATATAGGGCGGCATCCGCATGTCGTAGACCTGATCCATGACATTGCGCGGGTCGCGGTAGCGCGGTCGCCCGGTGCTCGAGCGGTCGGTGCCGGGCGGATCGGCTTCGGTCGTGTCGTGCTCGTGCGCGTATTTCCCGACCGGCACTTCGGCGGGCGGCGTCACACCGACGCGGCGCGGCAGGTCCGAGAGCTTCGCGAAGGGCGGGCGCACGAGCTGGCGCACCCGGTCGGGACGCCGCGCGAGGAACTCGCGCAGGACCGGGCTGTCGGCCATCCGCGCATGAACCTGCTGGACAACCTGCGTGTAGGGCAACCGGTCCGACGCACCCGAGACCGGGGCGCGGGTATTGCCCTGCCCCGGCGTGTAATCCGGCACGATCTCGGCATAGGGCGTGTCGCTCTCGCGCATCGAGCGCGGCCCGAGCCGGGGTGCGATGCCCTCGTCCCAATCGGGATCGTCGGCATTCTCGACCCCCATCAGCTGCGGATTGCCCGAGAGCGCCCAATGGCGTCGCTGGTCGAGGTTCATCAGGCTGGAGGTCTCGAAGATACGCCGGAAGAGGTCGAGGATCTCGGCAGGCGTGTCCTCGAGCGTCGGCTCGGTGGGGCCTTCCTCGCGGTCGCGGAGCTCGTCGGCGATGGAATACATCGGGCGCCGGTCGGGCGCGAAATCGGGCGGCCCGGCAAAGGCGCGGGCATGCGCCCGGAGCTGCCGCCCGCCGACAGTCAGCGACGCCTCGAGCACCAGATCGCAGGTGTCGTCGATCAGGCCCCAGCCATTGCCCGACCCGACGCGGCTGCCATCGTAGCTGTCCATCGGCGTCGGCCATTTCGGCGTGTTGCCGGTGCGGAAGTTGAACCCGAGGAACCCCGCCTCGCCATCAAGGATGCGGTTCTCCGGGCGGGTCATCCGGTGGATATTGCCGTATTCGGTCACCGCCGGTTCGAACTCGCCCGGCGCGCGCGGCGACGAGGGCGCCTCGGTCGCCTCGGGGGGGCCGAAGCTCTCGCCCTTGCCGGGCGTGAAGCGCAGGCGGATCTGGTCGAGCCTTGTGGCGCAGCTCGGGTCGTCCTCGTTGGCGATGAAGGTCTGGACCTGACCGAGCGGCAGCGGCGCATCCGCCGTCACCATCGGCACCTGCCCTTCGGTATGCGGGCTGACGGCGTCGAGCTTCTGGGGCTTGTAGTCATCCGCGTGAAACACCCGCCGCGCCACTGCAGCGCAGGAGGCAAGCTTGGTCCGGCTCTCGGCCTTGCGGTTGCCCGCCTCGGCGGTGAAAAGCAGCTCCCTCAGCGACGCTCGATGCGCTTCGAGAAGCGCGCGGGTCAGAGGCCGCTCCCAGAACGATCCGTCCGGGTCCTGCATCTTCGCCCAGAGCTCGAAGAAGGGCGCGACCGGACGGACATGCTTGTGGCGGTCCTTGAAGGTCACGGTGTCGGGCGTCGCCACGCGCAGCATATGCGGCCAGCTGCCATTGCCATGCGCGCTTTCAAGATAGAGCGTCGGCGCGGGCACGATCCGCGTCAGCATGCCGCGATGCGGGTTCTCGTCGACCTCCCAGCGATAGGCTGCGACCGGCTCCTTCGCGCGCCCGACCCGGGCAATCGCCATCGGCGGATCGAAGCGGATGCCGACGAGCCGTCCGTCGGTCAGCGCGCGTCCGCACCAGGGCGCATGAGTGCCGTCTTTCGTGCAGGTCATGTCACCGGCCCTCCTGTCCCAGAAGCCCCTGTTCATACGCGAAGAGATTGTCGGGGTCGTAATCGCGCTTCACCTGCATCAATCGGTCGAGATTGCCGGCGAAATACTGCTCCCGGAAATCCGGATTCCCGCGACGCGGATAGTTCTGGTAGCGCAGCCCGTTGCCGAGCCTGTCGCCGAACGCCATGAGCGTATCGAGCCACTGGGTCACCGGCCCTTCATGGCTGTCGAAGGTCCAGAACGCCCAGGAGAAGAAATCGAGGCTCGCGTCACGATGCACATAGGCGGTGGCATCGGCGGCGACCTCGTTGATCGCGCCGCCGTAGAACTCCATCGCGATGAAGCAGGTTCGATCCGGCGCGGTCAGGAAATGCTCGATCACCGGCAGCCACTCCTCGGCGGAGTGAAGCTCCGAGATCATCCGGCTGTCGACCAGCGGCTTGGTGTTCATCGACACGGTCGGCATGTCGAGGCCGGGCGGATCGACGGTCTGAAGGAGCGCCTCGTTCATCCGCAGATAGGAGCCGCGGCGCATGATCTCGATCTGGCTTTCCTCGTCCTCGATGAAATCGAGAAGCGGGCCCAGCGCGGCTTTGGTCTCGGCGATCGACCCGGCGCCGAGACCCCGGATCAGGAAGCACGGGTGCTGGCCGGTCGGGTCCTTGGCGGTCGGCAGATACATCATCAGGCCCTGCAGCCCGACGGTGCCGGTGTCGCTCTCGGGGCCGTTGGAATATTTCTTCTGAAGGCACGCGATCACGCGCGAGACGACCGCGTTGTCCTCGGGCCGCCCGAGCGGGAAGCGCAGGCCGAAGCCGGTGACCTCGTGCAACTCGACGAGCCTGTATTCGATCTCGAGAAGGACGCCGAACTGGTTTCCGGTGCCGCCGCGGATCGCCCAGAGCAGATCCTCGTGATGGCCCTTGCGGGCATGCACGATGGTGCCGTCCGGCTTCGCCAGCCGCACGCCGATCACATGATCCGAGTTCATTCCGAAAAGCCGCGACGAGAAGCCGTAGCCGCCGCCCATCATGTAGCCTGCGACGCAGACCGTCTCGCAGCCGCCGCCCGGGACATGCAGCCGCGCCGCGTCGAGCATCAGGTTGAACTTGCGGAAATTGACCCCCGGCCCGACCCGCGCCGTCCGTCGCTCGCGGTCGATCAGCACGTGGTCCATGCGGCTGGTGTCGATCACGAGCTGGTCGTTGACCGAATACCCGGCGGTCGAGTGCCCGCCGGAGCGGCAGGTCACGGCGAGCCCGCGCGCCCGCGCGAAATCGAGCGCAGCCACCACATCGGTGTCGCAGGTCGCGTGCACGATCAGCTGCGGGTAGTGCTGCTCGGTATGCATGAAGACCATGCGGTCGTCATTGTAGCCCGGATAGCCGGGCTGCTGCAGAGATCCGGCAAGCCGCGATTCGAGCCGCGCGAGCTGTTCGTCGCTGTAGGAGAGAAGTCCGGTTTCGGTATGTTTCAGGGCCCGCCATGGAAAGCGATAGCTGCGCTGCGAATGCATGAGGGGACTTTCCAAAAAATGGGTGATGCGAAAATGCGCGGTGCTGCCATGACCTTACCAAGGGTCAGCTATCTGACAATCATCCATTTACCGTTTGTTAGGATTTCTGTGCGCGCTCCTACACGATGCGGTGCATGGGTCGCTTTGGCATTGAAGCGCCGGGGCGGGGGTTTCTATGCTCGGCCCGGAAGACCTGACTGAGGGAGAGACAGGAATGAGACGGGCATGGGCAGCAGCGCTCGCGACCGCGCTTCTGGGAACGCCGGTCCTGGCGCAGGACAGCGCCGATCCGCTCGACCTCTACGTGTTCGGCAACTCGCTTCTCGTGCATCCGCCCGGCGAAGGCGTGACCAATGTCCCGATCTGGCTCGACCGGTTCGCCGAGGCGCAGGGCACGGAGCTGCGCGTCCAGGGCGAGTTCGGGTTCCTGCGAGACTTCGCCGAGCTTCCGCCCGATTTCAGTTGGGGGTTTCCCGGGGTGACGCAGGTGCCCGGGAAGGACCCGGCGGGGCTCGATGCGGTCATCCTGACCCCCACCAATTTCATCCAGTGGCAAGAGGCGGACCGCCGCTATGGCTGGGGGTTCGCATCGCCGCTGTCGGTCAGTGTCGACGTGATCGAATGGATCGAAGAGCGCGCGCCGGGTCGCCGCTGGCTGGTCTACGAGGGTTGGTCGGACATGGAGGGGACGATCGAGAGCTTCCCTCCGACCGACAGCGAATACGACGCGTGGCTCGCGGCGCAATCGGGCGAGTACGATGCGTGGTACGGTCGGTATGTGGGCATGATCCGAGACGATCTGCCCGACCTCGACATCGCGGTGATCCCGGTCGCTCCGGTCCTGGCCGAGATGCTGTCCCTGCCCGCCCTCCGCGCCTTGGGGCCGGAAGCGTTCTTTTCGGACGATGCGCCGCACGGCACGGAGGCCACCTATTTCCTCGCCGCGCTCATCACCCATGCCGCGCTCTGGCAGACGCTGCCCTCCGAGGCGCTGGACCTGCCCGACAGCCTGCCGGGAGAGGTCATCGCCGCCTATCCCGAGCTTCTGGCGCTGATCGCACAGGCGATGCCGAACCTTGGCGACGCGCCCCGCGCCGCGCTTGCAACCGGGACCGTCCAGATCGCCGCGCTCGAGACCCAGACCGACGCCTCCTCTGACGCCCCTCTGCCGCCGAGCGGCGCGCGGCCCGACGGCGCGCCCGCCCTTGCCATGGGGCTGAACGGCATCTCCGACTGGTCCACGCAGCATCCCTTCCTCGACATGATGAAAAGCGCCCGACCCTGGATCGGGCATCTGCCGGGGCAATGGGGCGGCATCTCGGTCGAGGAAATGCAGGCCCAAGGCATCCTCGACGAGAACGGCTGGCCCCTGCGCCTGCCCGACGGCGCGGAACGGATCGAGGCGCTGATCCTGACCGACCAGCCGCGCGAGGCACAGCACCTGCGCGGCTTCTACGAGGTCCGCTGGGAAGGCAAGGCCAAGGTCGCCCTCACCGGTCTTGCCCGCCGGGCATCGGCCTCGGACGGCTCGGGGCGGTTCTTCTACGAGCCGGGCGAAGGCTCGGTCGGGATCTCCATCTCCGAGATCGACCCGGACGATCCGATCCGCGCGATCTCGGTGGTCCGCGAGGATTACGTGCCGCTCTGGGAGGCCGGGGCGCTCTTCAACCCCGACTGGCTGGCCCGGATCGAGGATGTCCGCACGGTGCGGTTCATGGACTGGATGTCCACCAATGGCTCTCCGCAGGAGGTGTGGGACGACCGCCCGCGGGTCACAGACTACAGCTGGATGTCCTGGGGCGTGCCGCTCGAGGTGATGCTGGCGCTCGCCAATCGGATCGGCGCGGACCCGTGGTTCACCCTGCCCCACCGCGCCGACGATGCCTATGTCCGCGCCTTTGCGAGGCAGGTGCGCGAGGGGCTCGATCCCGGGCTCAAGGCTTATGTCGAGTATTCCAACGAGGTCTGGAATTTCCTCTTTCCGCAGGCGCAATGGGCGCAGGCTCAGGCCGAAGCGCTCTGGGGCGATGCCGAGGGCGGCTGGATGCAGTTCTATGGCCTGCGCGCCGCGCAGGTCATGGAGATCTTCGGCGAGGTCTTCGGTGACGAGACCTCGGATCGGCTGGTCCGGGTGCTCTCGACCCACACCGCTTGGCCCGGGCTCGAGGACTATGCGCTCATGGCGCCCTTGGGCTATCTCACGCTCGGCCATCCGCCGCAGGAGAGCTTCGACGCCTATGCCGTCACCGGCTATTTCGGCCACGAACCCGGCAGCGACGAGATGGCGTCGGAGATGGAGCGCTGGCTCGGCGCCTCCGAAGACGCGGCCCGCCGGGACGGTGAGGCCCAGGGGCTGCAACGCGTGGCGCTCCGGGAATACGTGACCGAACATCGGTTCGACGCGGCGGTGCCCAAGGTCGCCGAGGCGCTGGCCGCCGGATCGCTGAAGACCCTGATCGAGGAGCTCTTTCCCCATCACGCCGCGCGCGCCGAGGAAGCAGGACTGGCGCTGATCATGTACGAGGGCGGCACCCATGTGACCGCTGCCGTCGAGCGTGTCGACGACGAGCGCCTGACCGCGTTTTTTCAGAGGCTCAACTATGCGCCCGAGATGGCCCGGCTCTACCAGACGCTTCTCGACGGCTGGATCGCGGCCGGAGGACGGATGTTCAACGCGTTCGTCGATGTCGCTCCGCCCAGCAAATGGGGAAGCTGGGGGGCGCTTCGGCATCTTGACGACAGCAACCCGCGATGGGACGTCCTGATGGCGCATAACGCCAGCGGTCCGGTGGATTGGCAGCCGCGCGATCCCGTGGTTTTCGCCAATGGCCGGACCGTGCTCGGGGGCGAGGCCAGCGAGCGGATCGAGGGTACAGCCCGGCCCGACGCGCTGTCGGGTGGCGCGGGCGATGATCTTCTGGTCAGCGGCGGCGGCTCGGATGCGCTCCATGGCGGACCGGGGCGCGACCGGGCGCTCCTGCCCGGCGCGCGCAGCGATTACGAGATCACCGCGGTCGGCGACAGGCGCATCGCGACCCGGGGCCGTGACCGCGTGGTGCTTGTCGCGATCGAGGAGCTGAGCTTCGAGGCGGAGCCGGAAACCGCCATGGCGCTCGAATGATCCGCGCGCTGGTTTTCGCCCTGCTGATGTCGTCGGTGATCGGGTTTCCGGTCACGGCGCAGGATCGCGCCGCCACGGAACGCCAGTTCCGGACATGGCTCGAAGACACGATCTGGCCCGCCGCAAGGAGCCGCGGCGTGTCGCGCCAGACCTTCGAGGCCGGGTTCACCGGCGTCACGCTCGATTGGGACCTGCCCGATCTGGTCCCCCCCGGCACCAAACCGGGCCCGCGTCGCCAGGCCCAGGCCGAGTTCGGAGCGCCGTCTCGGTATTTCGCCCCCGGCAATGTCGGTGGCGCGACCCGAACCGGCCGCGAGATGGCGCAAAGGCATGCAACCGCGCTCTCCCGAGCCGAGGCGCGCTACGGCGTTCCGGGTCACATCATTCTCGCGATCTGGGGCCGCGAAAGCGCCTATGGCCGCGCCGCGATCCCGCATGACGCGTTCCGCGTGCTTGGCACGAAGGGCTTCATGTCCACCCGCGCGGCCTATTTCACGCAGGAACTGGTGGCGCTCCTGGAAATCGCCGAGGCCGGACACGCGCCGACGCGCGCCATGCGGTCGAGCTGGGCCGGCGCTTTGGGGCAGCCGCAATTCATGCCCTCGAACGTGTTGCGGTATGCCGCGGACGGAGATGGCGACGGGCGCGCGGATATCTGGCGCTCGGAGGTCGACACGATCGCGTCGATCGCGCGCTACCTGGCCGAGCATGGCTGGGTGAGCGGGCGCGATTGGGGGTTTGAGGTCACGGTGCCCGCGAGCGTCTCCTGCGCGCTGGAAGGCCCGGATCAGGGCAAACGCATCTCGGAATGGGAGGCGCTCGGGATCACCCGCGTGTCCGGTCGCCCCTTCCCGGATCACGAGCGCCGCGCCGAGGCGTTCCTGATGATGCCCGCGGGCCGCCTCGGCCCGGCCTTCCTGGTGACGCCGAATTTTTACGTTCTGAAGGACTACAACACGAGCGACCTCTACGCGCTTTTCGTCAGCCATGTCGGCGACCGCATCGCCTATGGTGTCGGCGATTTCAGAGCGCCGTGGGGCAAGGTCGACACGCTTCTGCGCTCGGAGATCGCGGCGATGCAGAGAGGTCTGGAAGCGCTCGGGCACGATGTCGGCGGCGCGGACGGCCTGCCGGGCTTCAAGACGCGCCGCTCCATCGGCAGGTGGCAAGAGGCGAACGGCCGGAGGCCGACCTGCTTTCCCGACCGCGGCCTGATCTCGGACCTGTCCCGCTAGGCGCGAACCCGAAATCCGAACCGGATTTCGCGCGTTTTCCGGTTCGGAAAACGCCGCCCGGTCAGTTCGTGGCGATCTGAACCTGCCGCCCGAGACCGAGGACGGTGCCGAAGAGACCGAAGACCGTCTGCGCCTTGGTCACCGGGCTTTCGGTTGCAAGCACCGTATCACCCGGGTGGACCCGGAAGTTCCGCGCCGCGAAGAGACCATCCGCGCTGGTGAGATCGAAGGTGAAGATCACCTGCGGATGGGTCGGTCCACGGCCGTCCGCCGAAAGCGCCGATCTTGGATATTCCCGCAGGATCAGCACACCTTCGGGATCGGCGCGCTGATCGGTCAGACCGCCCATCAGCGACACGGCCTCGAGCGCGGTGACCTGTGGCTTCGGGAAATAGATCAGATCCTCCGTCCCCGAGGCGCCAAGCGCGGTGAAGCTGCGATCGTCGGCCTCGACGATCACCGTGTCTCCCGGCCGCAGAACCGTATTGGCCTTGCCCGTCGCAAAGAGATCTTCGGCAAAAATCTCGTAGGTCGCGCCACCGCGCAGAAGGCGGACCACCGGGTTGCGCAGGCTCGGCTGGATGCCGCCCGATTGCGAGATCAGGCCCAGAATCTTGAAGTTGCGCGATTTCATCGGATAGCTGCCGGGCGACGACACGCCACCGGCGATGTCGACCGAGTTCCGGATGCCTTCCTGCATCGTGAGGATCACCTGCACCGTCGGCGCGATGTTCTCGAGCATGCGCTGGATCCGCGTCCGCGCCCCCGACGGCGTCAGGCCCGCAACCTGCACCCGATCCACATACGGCATGAAGATCGCGCCGTTCTCGTCGACCTGGATGCCGTTGATCGTCGTCGACCGCTCTCCGAGCCCGGTCAGGAGCGAGTTGTCCTGGCTGTCGAAGATCACGAGGTTGATCATGTCGCCCGGCGCGATCTGGGCCGCGTCGGTTCCACCGCCCGTGCCGATCCATTCGAAGCTGCGATAGCCGGTGCCCGGCCAGCTTGCGATCATGGGTACATAGGCGCGCGTGACGGGAACGACCTGGAAATCCGGCATCTCCGCTTCTTGCTGCGCAAGCACTTCGGAGCGCAGTGCGGCTCCTTGCGGAAGGTTGCCGCAGGACGCGACGGAAAGGAGGACGCAGAAGGCGGCGGTCAGGCGGGCGATGTGGCGCACGGGTCGTCTGTCCCTGATGGTGGCAGCGGCAGGGGGTTCGCGATCTTTCTAGCGGCGTTTCACGGTGATAGACAGCCTGCAGATGAAAAAACGAGCGTCTCTCCGCCGGTCCCGATGAGCCGACACGACGAGCCCATTCTTCTTCTGGGGGCCTCGGGCCGTCTGGGCCGCATTCTGCGCTCGGCCTGGCCCGCCTCTGCGCCGCCGCTCCACGCCCTGAGCCGCGCCGGAGGCCCCGGCCTGCAGGCCTGGTCGCCGGGCGACAGCATCGACGCGCTGCCCAGGGTCGGTTCGGTCGTCGCGCTCTGGGGCGTGGTGCCGGGCGCGACGCGGTCGCTGTCCGAAAACGCCGCTCTGGCATCGGCCGCGATGGATTTGGGCGCCCAGCTTGGGGCCAACCGGGTGCTGCATGCCTCCTCAGCCGCGGTCTACCGACCGGGCGCGCATGCGCTGTCCGAGCTTGAGCCCGCCGATCCCGTCTCGGCCTATGGCAGCGCCAAGCGGGATATGGAGCGCGCCGCCCGAACCTGGCGCGGCGGCGCAGGGCCGCAGGCGGTGTGTCTCAGGATCGGCAATGTCGCGGGGGCGGAGAGCCTCTTCGGAGCGATGGCAGGTCAGGACCACGTCACGCTCGACCGATTTCCCGACGGGCAGGGCCCGCGCCGCAGCTATCTCGCGACCACCGATCTCGCGCGCGCCATCGCCGCGCTCGCAACCGCCCCGCAGGAGGATCTTCCCGACCTCGTCAATCTCGCCGCGCCGAGACCGACCGCGATGGCCGACATCGCCCGGGCCGCAGGGCGCGAGGTTCGCTGGCGCGAGGCGCCTCCGAGCGCGGTGCCGCTGGTCGCGCTCGACACCGCCCGGCTCGAGACGGTGATCGCGCTTGGCGACGCGGCGGCAGAGCCCGTTCATCTGGTCGAAGACGCACGACGTCACGCGGGGTTTCAATGACCCCCGGCAAGCGCCTCTTCGACATCGCCGCAGCGCTCTTTCTCGGACTGATCCTCGCGCCGGTGATCGTGGCTGTCGCCGTGACGATCCGGCTCCGCGACGGCGCGCCGGTTCTCTATCTCTCGGAACGGATGCGCGACACCGAGACGCCGTTCCAACTCTGGAAGTTCCGCACCATGCGCGTGGTGGCCGAGGATTCCGGCGTTTCGGGCGGCGACAAGACCGCGCGGATCACCTCGACCGGGCGCTGGCTCAGGCGGCATCGGCTGGACGAGCTGCCACAGCTCTGGAACATCCTCCGCGGAGATATCAGCTTCGTCGGCCCGCGGCCGCCGCTGCGCCGGTATACCGAGATGTTCCCGGAGCTCTACGGCGAGGTTCTGAAAGCCCGGCCCGGCGTCACCGGCCTTGCCACACTCGCCTTCCATCGGCGCGAAGAGTCGCTCCTGGCGGACTGCGAGACACCGGAAGAGACCGAGGCCGTCTATATCCGCCGCTGTGTGCCGCAGAAGGCCCGGCTGGATCTGATCTACCGCGACCGGCGCAGCCTCTGCTACGATCTGAGGCTCATGGTCGCGACCGTCTTCCGCCGGGTGGGGCTGCACTGACGGCTCACCGCCGGAGCTTGCTGACCTTCAGATGCCCGGTCAGATCGCCGACCCATTGGCTGGCGCGCAGGATCTCGCCTTGGCCATCGACCAGGAAGATATGCTCGACCACGCCTTCGGGCGCCGTGCAGGTGACATCCAGCCAGACGACCAGCGTCGGCGGGATCACACCGTTCTGGTAGTTCAGAATCCGGCGCGGCGAGGACGTGCAGGTAAAGCGCACCTCGCGGGTCTGATCGGCGCCATCGAGGAAGCGCATCGTGTAGCGCGCCTGCCCGGTGCTGCGACGGGCGATCAGGGCCAGAAGCGCGTCTTCTTCCGACGACATCAGGTCCCCGCCCAAGCCGCGCGTCGCCACGACGAGACCGCGCCTGAGGGTGACGGTCTGCAATTCCGGCGTGGCGAAGGTCGCGTAAGATCCGTTGCGCTCGATCTGGATCATCAGCGCCTGCGCATCGCGCGTTTCCGGCTCGATCAAGATCAAGGGCCCCTGCGTGCCCCGCACCGCATCTCCAAGCTGTTTGGGCGTGAAGGGCGTGAACTCGGGCTCGATGCCGAAAACACCCCGGATGGTCTGGTCGATGATCTTGACGGGACCGATCTCGTCCTCGCGGGCCGGGCCGCAGGCGGCAAGGAGACAGGTCAGCGCCAGTGCGGCACTCCGGCGAAAGAAACGGCTGTTCATCATCATCTCCAGAACCGGCCCCAGCTTTCGGCGGCCTCCGGCTGGTGCGCGTCGCGCACGCTTTCGTAAAGCCGATCCTGCACCCTGAGGCGCGCCCCGCCATCGCGGGTGACCGGACGCACCGTGAAGCTCGAGCTCGAGCGCGTGGGCTCGCCCAGCACCCAGTTGAGCGGGATTTCCAGCGTGACGCCCTTGTCGAAGCTGCCCTCGCCGAACTGCTCCGAGCTGACATCGGTCTTGGTCGCGAAGGCGCCGATCTTCCAGCCATTGGCGAACTCGCGCTTCAACGACAGAGTCGCGCCGTAATCGCCGGCCAGGTAGCGGCCCGCATCGACCTGGGCGTGGAACCCGCTGCCAAGCTTGTAATAGGCCGAGAGATGACCGTTCAGGTTCGGAATCTCGCGCTCGATCGCGTCGATATCGTTGGTGGTGATGTTGTCGGTCAGGCCCAGACCGCCATCGTAGTCGCGCTTGCGCACGTAATTGACCTCGGCCCCGAGCGCGAGGCGGCTGGTCACAGGCTTCCACAGAAGCTCAGCCGATGCACCCGCATACATTCGCTCAAGATAGCCCACAGTCACCCGCGAGTAGATGTCCTTCACCGGATGGGCGACATGCTGGAGCGTCAGCCGGTCGAGGACCGGCCCCCTGTTTTCGGCGTAATTCTTGAAATCGGTCCGAACGGCTGGGAGCTGCGTGTTGTTGCGGCGGTTGGACTCGCCGATATTGCCTGCGAGCCGGGTCGAGACGGCGCCCGAGAGCGACAGTCCGGGCGTGATCCGGTAGTCGCCAGACAGCCTCAGTCCGAAATCGACGCGGAACGGATCGTCCGGATCGAACGCCGAATAAGACGCAAAGGGCGATAGCCCCCAATCGAAGCTCGGATAGGCATCGTCGAACGGCGCCGGAGCCAGTCCGGCGGCGTCCGAGAACCGAGTCTTCGGGAACATCAGCGCGGCGGCGTCGAACTCATGCGCTTCGAGGTCGCGACGGCTGAGGCTGATCGCGGAGGCCGGGATGCCGTTTTCGACTGGAACCACCACCAGCGTTTCCACCGATCCCGGAAGGACGCGCGTCATCGTGCGCGTGGTGCGGCCGACAGCCTCGGACACCGCGTGGTAGCGACGGTTGACGATGCGCGCGACAGCACGGCGTGGCCCAACCTCGAGCCCCTCGAGGGTGATGCCCTGCTCGTCCAGCGCATCGGCCAGAGCCTTGCGTCGGGTCGCCGTCCCGCTCGGGTCGGTGGTCCAGCCGAGATCGGCGATATCGCTTTGGCTGCGCGGCCGAACCGGAAGCGGCCCGGCGCCCGAGCCGCCGGGAACCGGGGCGATCTTCGGGTTGAGCGGCAAGGACAGTTTCACGCCCGTCTCGGTGCCGTTGATCTGGAAGAGCGACAGCTGCGTGCCGTTGCGGAACCGGTAGTCGATCCCGTAATTCCAGGGAGAGCTCCGCTCTTCCCCGGCGCGCCGCGTCTCAAGGAGATAGGCGTCCGAGGAGTATTCGACCGCCAGCCGGAGCCTCTCGTTCACGTCATAGCTGACACCGCCGAACCCGGCGACATCGCCGCGGAAATACCGGTCGGTGTTCAGCTGTCCGCCGGTGTCGATCAGCTGGTTCGGCCGCTCGCCCGTGCTCGTAAAGGGATCCTCAGTGCCGAGCCGACCCCAGCCGAGGCCGCCCGTGACCCGCAGACCCGGCAGGACCTCCTTGGTCGCCACGACATATTCGGCGCCCGAGAGCCCAGTGCCCGCGATATCCTGAAGACCCAGCGTCAGGTCCGGCAGCCAGCGGCTTTCCTTGAGAAGCAGGAACCGCACGTCGAAGCTGCGGTCATAATAGGTGTCGTCGCTGTTAACGCCCTGCAGATCGGCGTCGCTCAGACGCGAGTACCGGAAGCTGCCGGAGATCCGCGGCGTGATCTGGAAGGTGAGCGTCGAGCGGGTCACGCCGCCGAACGTGGCGACCGTGGTGCTGAGCGTGGCGTCCGGAGACTGCGTCGCAACCGGCATGTCGATGAGACCCGGCACACCGTAGGTATTGTGGATCGGCACCGTCGGGATCGGCTGGGAGATCTCGGTCGGCGGCTCGCTCTCCTGTGCCAGGACGCGCTCCGCCGCGACGAGGCCCGCGGCAAGCGCCAGTCCGGCGACGCCCGCCAGCAATCCTGCGCTCGCGGCCCTGAGTGTGCTGTCTGCCATCCGCCCTTCGTCCTCGTATCCGGTCTTGCGCTGTGCCGCCATTTAGACCGGCCCGCGCGCAGCTGTCCATGCGCCCCGCGCAGCCCGGCCGCATCCCGCGCAAGGTGCGGCATCGGAAAGACACTGCAAAATTAAAGGAAATCCGAAGTTTAAGCGGCCAGTAACGCGGGTGGGTTAAACCGGCTCCGGGGTGAGTGGAAGGAGTGGGTGCGATGGCGTCCAAGAACAATGCTGCGCCCGTGATCATCAAGCGCAAGAAGGTGATCGCGGCGAGCGGCCATCACGGCGGTGCGTGGAAGGTCGCGTATGCAGATTTCGTCACCGCGATGATGGCCTTCTTCCTCTTGATGTGGCTTCTGAACGCCACAACCGAGAAGCAACGGAAGGGTCTCGCCGATTATTTCAGCCCAACGGTGTCGGTCAGCCGCATGTCGAGCGGCGGGCAGGACATGTTGCAGGGCGACTCGGTCATGGCCTCGGACACGCTGTCGAGCAACGGGATCGGCGCGACCTCCGCGACGCCCGAACGCGCCTCTCCCGGCACCGACGAGGATCCCGACGGCGCGCTCGCCGCCATGCGCGAGATGGAAACGGTGCTCTTGGACCACGTCGTCGAAGCCGCCGAAGGGAACGCCTTTCTGCGCCATGTCGAGACCCGGATCAGCGACGAGGGGCTCGTCATCACGCTCTCGGACCTGCCCGGAGCGCCGCTGTTCGAAAAGGATGCCGACCCGACCGCGCTTCTCGACGAGCTCGCCGAGTTCATGGTCGAGATGTCCGGCCTCGTGACCAACGATATCGCGATCTCGGGGCATGTCGCGACCAGCCCCATCGTCCTGAAAACCGACCCGTCCTGGCCGCGCTCCAATGCCCGCGCGCAGGCCATGCACCGGCTTTTTCTCGAACACGGGCTTGATCCGGAACGCATCGAACGGATCACCGCACATGGCGACAGAGTCTCCATCCGGGCCACTCCGATGGCCATTCCGAACAACCGGATCGAGATTGTCTACCTGCTTTGAGTGCAGAAAATTCGACGCGTTAGGAGAGCCTTAAGGGTCCGTGCGCTACGCCAGGGATGTCCGATAGTCCAGAAAGGCGCGTCCATGACGATCTCCTCCTCCCTCAATGCCGGGGTCTCCGGGCTCGCCGCCAATGCCACGCGCCTGGCCTCGATCTCCGACAATATCGCGAACTCCGCGACCTATGGCTACAAGCGCGTCGAGACGGATTTCCATTCGATGGTCATCTCCAGCTCCACCGCGACCTATGCCGCGGGCGGCGTTCGGACCACGAACCAGCGGCTGATCGATCAATCGGGCTCTCTGGTCTCGACCTCGAACGCGACGGATCTCGCGGTTCGCGGACGCGGCTTCCTGCCGGTTGCACGCGAGACCGAGATCGCCAGCGACAACGGGTCTCCGCAGATGCTTCTAACCACGACCGGCAGCTTCCGGACCGACGCGCAGGGCTATCTCAAGACGCAAACCGGCATGGTGCTGATGGGGTTTCCCGCGGGACCGGACGGCACGATCCCGGTATTCGCGCGCGACACCTCGGACGGGCTGCAGCCGGTCCGGATCAACGTGAACCAGTTCTCGGGCGAGCCGACCACGTCGGTAACGCTCGGGGTCAATCTCCCCGCCACAGACACTTACGCGACGGCGCCGGGCGACCCGCTTACTCTGTCGGTGGAGTATTTCGATAATCTCGGCGTCTCCGAGAACCTCGAGATCACCTACACACCGGTGATCCCCGCCACGGGCGCCTCGAACGCCTGGACCATGGAGATCCGCGACACGGCCACCCCGGGCGTCGTGATCGGCCAATACGACCTGACCTTCGACGATTCCCGCGCGAGCGGCGGAACGCTCAACAGCGTCACCACCACAACCGGCGGCGCATATGACCCGGCTTCGGGCACGCTGATCGTCAATGTCGCCGGCGGCCCGATCGAGATCACCATCGGACGATACGGCGAACCCAACGGGCTGACCCAGCTGTCCGACAGCTTCGCACCGCTCAACATCTCCAAGGACGGCTCGCCGGTCGGCAACATGACCGCCGTGGAGGTCGACGAGAAAGGCCTCGTGCACGCCTATTTCGATACAGGGATCACGCGTACGATCTTCCAGGTTCCTCTGGTCGATCTGCCGAACCCCAACGGCATGCTGGCGCTCGACAACCAGCTGTACCTCCCGAGCCCCTCCAGCGGCAGTTTCTTTCTTTGGGACGCGGCGGACGGCCCGACCGGCGACATCATCGCCTACGCCCGCGAGGAGTCGACCACCGACGTCGCCAGCGAACTCACCGACATGATCCAGACCCAGCGAGCCTATTCGTCGAATGCCAAGGTCATCCAGACCGTCGACGAGATGCTGCAGGAAACCACCAACATCAAGCGCTGAGCCGCGCTGAAAGGAGGCCGCCATGTCGATTTCAAGCGCCATCTCCAGCGCGCTTCTCGGTCTCGGGTTCAACGCGCTCGGGGCGCAGATCGCCTCGGGCAATATCGCGAACGCCCAGACCGACGGCTACGGCCGCCGCGAATTGGTTCCGATGTCGCAGGCAACGCGCCACGGCGGCATTCTTCGCGACGTCGATCCGGTGATTCTGGCCGATCGCCGCGCCGTCGATGCCGAAATCGGCTACAGCGAAAGTCTCGATGCGGCGATCACGCGACTCGCGACACTCAGGTCCGAGGGTCAGGAAGATCGCCTCATCACCGCCCTCGGCGCGTTCCAGAATGCACTCACGATTGCGGCAGCGAACCCGTCAGCGGACTCGCGGCTCGTCGCGATCGGGTCGGCAGCAGAGAGCCTCGTTGGCGAAATCAACGCCCAGGCCAGCGCTCTGGCCGACCTCCGGCAAGAGGCGGAAAGCCGCATTGCCCGTGACGTCCACACCCTGAACAGCGCGCTGGCAAAGATCGCTGATCTCAACACCCGCGTCTCGCGCGCACAGCCCGGCAGCGAACACTTGGCCACGCTCCTGGACCTGCGCCAGAAAGAGGTGGACGCGATTTCTGCCCTCGTCCCGGTGAAGCTGGCTGAACGCGATCGCGGCGTGATCGCGCTCTATACCAGCGCAAGAGCGGTCTTGCTCGACGGGCGCCCTGCCGAGATCGGCTTCACCGAAACACCGACCATCGCGCCGCACATGTCGCTTGCCGGTGGACTCTTGTCAGGCTTGACTCTGAACGGTCGCAACATCTCCACCGGCCCCGGTGGCCCGTTGTCGGGGGGCGCTCTCGCCGCAAGCTTTGCGCTTCGAGACACGCATCTTCCGGCTCACCAAGCGCGCCTCGACGCGCTCGCCTCCGAACTCGCCAGCCGCTTCGGCCCGGGCGGACCAGACGCAACCTTCGCCCCCGGCGACCCCGGCCTTTTTACCGATTTGGGCGGCCCTGCCTCGCCGGCACCGCAGGTAGGCCTGTCGGGCCGTCTCCGCCTGAACCCGCTGGTTTCAGCGACCAGCACCGAGCCATGGCGCTGGCGCGCCGGTCTCATGGCGACCGGCCCGGGTGAGGTTGGCGATGCCAGTCTCATCAACGCGCTCGCCGCGCGCCTCGACGCAAGGTCTGTTCCCGCAGACCCTGCACTCGGCGCTGTCAGCAAAGATATCGCGTCCTTGGGTCTTCAACTGTCCTCCGCAATCGATGGAGAGCGCGTCGGTCTGTCGGACAAGCTTGCGTCGGTTCGCGGGCGTCATGCCGTGTTGCGTGAAATGGAACTGCGCCGCGGCGTCGACAGCGATCAACAGCTGCAAACACTTCTAACGATCGAGAAAAGCTACGCCGCCAACGCGAAGGTTCTCCAGACGGTTGACGACATGCTGCTGCGAATTCTGGCGATCTGAGGAGCACTCATGATGATTTCGATCGGCGATATGGCGCAAAGTTTCCTGGCGAGAGCCCATCAAGGTCGGCTCAAGATGCAAGTCTCTGAACTCGGCTTGGCGCTCACAACGGGGCGCGTCACAGATCGCGCCGCTCATCTGCGCGGTGACTCCGCAAGCGCGCATAGTCTGTCACTCCAACTGTCACGTCTGGATGGGTTCCGTGTAACCGGATCTGAGGCAAAACTTCTGGCGACAGGTATGCAAACAGCGCTGGGTCGCGTCCAAGAACTGCAGCAGGATCTCGCACCGCTCCTGCTGCAAGCAAATCTTCTGGTCACACCCGAACTTCGCCAAACATTGGCCGACCAGTCTGCGAACGCCCTGTCCGATATGATCGGTGCGCTCAATACGACGGCAGGTGGGCAATACCTCTTCGGCGGCGCAGCCACCGAAAGGGCGCCGCTTCAGAACGCGACCAGCCTGATCGATGATCTTGTTGCAGCAATCGGACCAAGTCCCGAGTTAACTTCGGTTCAGGACGCGCTTGATCAATGGTTCGATCTTCCTGCCGGCGGGTTTGAAACTCAGACCTATCTCGGCGCCGCTGACGGTCGTTCCGACTTTTCCATTGCATCCGGCAAAGTCGCTTCGCTTTCAATCAGGGCTGACGATCCAGCCATACGTGATGGACTGAAGGGCCTGGCAAAAGCGGTTTTGGCATCAGACACAAGGATCGGTCTGTCGGCTCGCGATCAAACTGATCTGCTAAAGGATGCCGGAACCACTTTGACGGCAACTCAATCTCAACTGAGCGTTCTCCGCGCAAGCGTGGGCGTCCAAGAGAACAGGATCGAAGCTGCAGCTACCTTGGTCGCAAGCGAGAGCAGGGCTTTAAACATTGCTCTATCGCGCCTCGTCGGAGCCGATCCATACGAGACTGCAAGCGAACTCGAAGCGAGCCAGGTGCAACTGGAAACGCTCTACACCGTCACGCTTCGAGCTTCTCAACTCTCGCTCGTGAATTTCTTGAAATGAGAATTTTGACAATCGTCTTGATGGTCCTGAACCTCGCGACTTCAACTGCGGTCGCGCAGCAGGTTCGCCTCAAAGATCTCGTCGAATTTGAAGGCGTCCGGGGCAATGATCTTGTCGGATACGGCCTGGTCGTAGGTCTCGACGGTACGGGAGACGGGCTCAGAAACGCGCCTTTTACCGAAGAAATCATGGCGAATATTCTGGAACGCCTCGGTGTGAACGTGACGGGGGAGCAGTTTCGCCCGAAGAACGTCGCTGCGGTGTTCGTGACGGCCGACCTTCCGCCCTTTGCGCGAACTGGAAGCCAGATCGACGTCACCGTTTCGGCGATCGGGGATGCCAAAAGTCTTCTTGGCGGAACCCTAGTGATGACGCCGCTCAATGCAGCCGATGGTCAAATCTATGCAGTCGCTCAGGGGCCTGTCATCTCTGGTGGCATTGCCGCCGAAGGCGATGCAGCACGTATCGTTCAAGGTGTCCCGACATCCGGCACAATTCCTTCAGGAGCGCGCGTCGAGAGAGAAGTAGGCTTTGACCTTTCAACGGTAACCCGATTGCGTCTTGCATTGCGTCAACCGGATTTCACGACAGCTCTCCGTATTGAGCAGGCAGTGAACCGCGGTTTCGGAAACAGGGTGGCCCGCATGCTCGATGCTGGCACTGTGGAGCTTGATGTCGCAAGCACCGGCGCAACCTCGCCCGCTCATGCGCTGAGCAGGATCGAAAGCGTCCTGGTCGAACCTGAACGCCGCGCGCGCGTCGTCGTCGATCAGCGGTCCGGGACAATCGTAATGGGCGAAGATGTTCGGATATCACGCGTGGCAGTATCTCAAGGAAATCTGACGCTGCGGATTCAAGAGGAGCCCCAAGCCGTCCAGCCCAATCCTTTTTCTCCCGGCGACACGGTCGTCGTGCCGAGAACAGAGGCTGAGATTACAGAAGGTCTTGGGCGAGGCCTAGCCGAGGTCCGCGGAGGCACGACCCTGTCGCAAGTGATCTCAGGACTGAACGCACTGGGCGTCGCGCCAAGAGATATGATCGACATTCTCAAAAGTATTAAAGCCGCGGGGGCGCTGCATGCAGAACTTCTTGTCATGTAATCCGACGGTTCTCGTGTCCAGCCAACGGCTCACTAAGGTTGCGCAATGCACGGTTTGATTGGAATCGTCCTCACATTTGCAATGGTCTTCGGCGGCTATCTGCTCGCTGGTGGAAAGATGGCAATTATCCTGAAATCACTTCCCTTTGAATTGATGATTATAGGAGGCGCGGCAACCGGATCATTCCTGATCGGAAACGACATGCCCCTTGTAAGGCAAACTTTGAAAGACATAAGAAAAGTCTTCAAGGGACCGAAGTGGCACTCAACTGATTATCGCGATCTTTTGTGTCTGATGTTCGAAGTTATGCGTGTGGCGCGACACAGCCCGGTCGCACTTGAGCTGCACATAGAAGAACCTGAAAACTCAGAAATTTTTAAAAAATACCCCAAGATACTTAACGATCACGAAGCTGTGGAGTTAATCTGCGATACACTGCGCTCCGCATCAATGAATTACGATGACCCAAACCAAGTCGAAGAAATTCTGGACAACCGGATCGATGCTCATATTCATCATGCTCTGATGCCAAGCCATGCACTTCAAACAATGGCGGACGGATTACCCGCGCTCGGTATCGTTGCCGCCGTCTTGGGCGTAATCAAAACAATGGGCTCTATTGATCAACCACCAGAAGTTCTTGGGAAACTCATCGGTGGCGCACTCGTCGGCACATTTCTAGGAGTATTTCTTGCGTATGGCCTGGTGGCACCCTTTGCGACAAAACTGAAGGCAATTGCCGAAGAGGATTCCAACTTCTACCAACTAATCAGGGAAGTACTAATCGCCAATCTATATGAACATCCGACCAATATCTGCATTGAGGTTGGTCGCCAGCACACACCTATTCACTGCCGGCCGAGCTTCTCGGAGCTTGAAAGCGCACTTCGTAACTTAAAGTCGGCAGCATGAAGTATCTGGCTCCTTTTATTTTTCTCGGTATCAATTTGGCCGATCCAAGCTCTTCTGCGCAAGTCATGACGGGTGAGCACGGAACCTTCACTCGGATCGTAGTTCCGCATGACCAAGGCGTCTCGTGGACGCTTGTGCCTGGGCTGCGAGAAAATGAGTTCCTCATGCAATTTCAATCGGAAATCGAAAGGCCAGAACTTGCCAATGCTTTTGCAAAAATAAATAGAAACCGACTCTCAGGGCTCGAATGGACGAATCGCGGACTTGAAATAAAAATCTCCTGTGACTGCCACCTAGAAAGCTTCTCCGTAGAAGAAAAATATGCAGCGATCGACGTTATTCCAAACTTTACGCTGGCAAAAGAAGTCAACATCCCAAAAATGGTTGATCCACGCGTTATCATTCCGATGAATTCAAGCCACACTACAGCATCCCTTATTGAATCCCTTGAAGATACAAAAGAGAATAGCATTAAGACGAACGAGCAGCTTCAGCCACCACTATACCGCCAGAAAATTAAAAGAAAAATCCTTAAAGGTGTATTATCAGGTTATCTTCAGCCGGACGCAACTTCAAAAATCAAACCAATTTCGAAATTTGAGGAAACAGCAGAGATTAGCACAAAGAAAGAAAGCTGCGCTCAGTTTAATATTTCACGAAACCAAATCGCATCAGATCTAAGGTCTGAAATCGCTACCTCTCGCGCTCAATTAGTAGATGGAACCGGACTCCCCGCGAAAGCGGACGAACTTGCAAGATTGTTCTTGGCCGCTGGCCTAGTTGCCGAAGCGCGGGGAACTACGGAGTTTCTTACCAAAGATGCGGCGAGCCCCTTGCTCGTGATCGCGGATATTATTGAAACCGGCTTTATTGAAACCGAACTCGCCCAATCTCTTTTGGCCTGTGATCCGGAAGCAGCGCTTTGGAGTGCGTTTTCGGACAAGTTACCCCAGGGCAGCCTGAATGGGACCGAAGTATTGAGCGCGTTTGACAGCTGGCCGGAGCCGCTCAGGCGAATTCTCGGACCCGAGCTCTCCTCACGACTGGAGGGGCACGGGCTACCGGACGCAAGTGCAGCAATTCTTTCACGCCTGGAACGTAGCCCAAGACTCGACAGCCCTGCGGCTCGTGTCGAAACGGCAGATGACCCGACTTCACTCGCCAAGCTCACAGCGTCTGCGGACGAGTTGGTCGCCGCGCGTGCTCTGGGTGCTCTTGCGGAACAGGTTCAGGATCAGAATGCGAATAGTGCCGCAATCCTGGCGCAAACTCTGCAAAGAGAGCACAGCGACACGGAGGCCGAGGCGCTCGAAATCGCCTCGATTGTTGCGACCATCGCTTCGGGAAACTATGCGCTTGGTTTCGACCGAGCGCTGTCGGGCGAGATATCGATAACGGAAAATGCGCGGCGACGTCTCTCCCGTGACGCGATGCTGTCGGCCGCGAAGGACCCGGACAATGCGCGTATGCTGGACTTCATCCTGGAGAGACTGGACATTCTCGCGACGCACCAGGAACTCCCGGAAGGGCCGCGCCTTTCTCTCGTTGCGCGCCTGATCGACACTGGGCTGGGTCGCGAAGCGGAGACGCTGCTGGCCGCCCTGTCGAATCCGGCAACATCTCGAGAACGCCAGTTACTTTACGCGCGTGCTGCCCTTGCTGCTGGAAATGCCGAAGAGGCTGAAATTCGGATCGCGGGACTGCAAGGGCCTGAAGCCGACGCGCTTCGCCTCGCAGCGCGCATCGCAATGGGCGATCAGGATTACGTGATCGATCGCCTGACGGCAAATGAGGCGATTGCGTCTCCAACTGATGCATCACTCCGCGCAGGTCGGTGGGAGCGCCTTGAGGACGCCGCGCCAGCGAGCATCTCGAACGCGGCTCGATTGGCCGGGTCGCATCCACGCCTGAACCCACAGGACGACACGCCGCTCAGCGTTATCGATAGCCTTTTGAGCGAGAGTGAAGGAGCGAGAGATATTCTGAAAGGCCTCCTGGCCGAAACAGACCCCGTCAAGCCGAGCGATGGCACAGTTGGAAAGCCGGTCTCGCCGGAACCCTGACTCTTCCAAACGCTATCGCTCAAATACCGGAGTAGCAGAATGCTCTCACCAAAAGCCGTTCTGAGAATCTTCTTCCAGATATCAGGATTGCTCCTTGTCGCGGCAGTTGCATCGACAGTCCAAGCGACGACCGTGACGGTCCCGGAGCGAGATCAATGTGACACCGCGGCCGACCTGGCCGCCGAAGAGTATGGGCTGCCCAAGAACCTTTTGAGGGCGCTTACTCGGACAGAGACGGGGCGCCCTATGGACGGCGCGTTGGTTCCATGGCCGTGGACCCTGAATGTTGCGGGTGACGGCCAATGGTTTCGCTCACGCACCGATGCGCTTGACGCTCTTCGGATGGCCCGCGCAAGCGGCACCACAAGCATTGATGTCGGTTGTTTTCAGATCAATCTGAAGTGGCATGGCCGACATTTCTCCACCGACCACGAGATGCTGGAACCGCTCGCCAACGCACGCTATGCGGCGCGTTTTCTGCGCAGCCTGCATGCCGAACTCTCCGATTGGGACTTGGCGGTTGGCGCTTTTCACAGCCGAACCGAACGTCACGCCGCGCCCTATCTCGCTCGGCTCAAGAAAATACGTCGCAATTTGAAAAAAACGCCCGAACCACTCCACGCCTTAGCCGAAAGATCAACCAACACCCGGGCTTCCGCATTCCCGCTTCTGAGACCTCCTGCGGAAAACAGCGTGACCGCCTCGGCCTCGCTCGTATCGCTGGGCACATCCGCGCGCCCGTTCTGGTCTCTGTCGGGAGATCAACGATGAAGACAGCCGCGCTCTTCCAGCCAACGGTCCTTCTCGCGCTCGCGCTGATGGCCGTCATCGCGATGATGATTCTGCCGATGCCTGCTGCGGTCCTCGACATCGGGCTCGCGGCCTCGTTCGCGCTGGCGATCCTGATCTTTACCGTGACGCTCTTCATCGAACGGCCCCTGGATTTCTCGGCCTTTCCGACGGTGCTCCTCGCGTCGCTCATGCTGAGGCTCGCGCTGAACGTCAGTTCGACGAAGCTCATCATCGGCCAGGGACATCAGGGTCCTGATGCCGCCGGAGACGTGATCGCCGGGTTCGCGAGTTTCGTCATGGGCGGCAGCGTGTTCCTGGGTCTCGTCGTCTTCGGTGTCCTGCTGATCGTGAACTTCACCGTGATCACGAAGGGCGCGGCGCGCATGGCAGAAGTCGGTGCGCGCTTCGCGCTCGACGGGATGCCGGGGCGGCAGCTGGCGATCGACAGCGACATGTCCGCGGGCGCGATCAACCACGCCGAGGCGAAGGCCCGGCGGGAGACCGAACTGCAGGAGACGACCTTTTTCGGATCGCTCGACGGCGCGTCGAAATTCGTGAAGGGCGACGCGGTGGCAGGTCTCCTGATCACCCTCCTGAACCTGATCATGGGAACCGCAATGGGTGTTTTCGCCCATGGAATGGCGGTCGGCGACGCGGTCGAAACCTACGCCATCCTGACCGTCGGCGATGGGCTGGTGACCCAGATACCGGCGGTGATCATCTCGATCGCGTCTGCGCTTCTTCTGGCGCGCGGAGGGGCGACCGGCGCGACCGACCTTGCGCTGGTGGGTCAGCTCGGCAAACATCCGGCCGCCCTCGCCACAGTCGGCGTGCTCATGGCGCTCTTCGCGCTGGTGCCCGGTCTGCCCTTCCTGCCCTTCATAATCGGAGCTGCGGTTTTGGGCGCGGCGGCGTGGATGACGAAAACCCGGCGGCAGAAGGCGGAACAAGCGCTTCCTGACCTGCAGGACGCGCCCGACACCCGCAAGGAGGGGTTGGGCGACATGCTCGATCTCGACGACATCCATGTCGAGTTCGCCGCCGATCTCGTGGAGATGGTGCTCGATCCGGCGACCGGGCTCGACATCCGCATCGCGAACATGCGCACCCATGTGGCCAGCCATTTCGGCCTCATCATGCCCGAAATCCGGCTGACCGATCAGGCGCTGCTCGACCGTGGCGAATACCTCATCCGCATCCAGGGGGTCGAGGTCGCGCGCGGTGCCCTGCATCCAGACCTCCTGCTTGCGCTCGCCCCGGATGACGACACGAAAATGCCCGAAGGCCGTGATGTGACCGAGCCGGTCTATGGCGCGCCCGCGCGCTGGATCAAACCCGCCTCCCGCGAGGCCGCGGCGCTTGACGGTCTGACAGTCGTCACTCCGGCGGAAGTTCTGTCGACCCATCTCCTCGAGATCACCAAGCGCAACTTCCCGCGGCTTCTGACCCTGCGCAGCCTTCGGCGTCTCCTGGACGAGATGGTGTCCCTGTCCGATCCCGCGCGCGCAGAGGCGAACCGCCGCCTTCTCGACGAGCTCATCCCCGAGAAGGTGCAGGTCGATACGTTGCTGTCGGTGCTGCGGCTCCTCCTCGAGGAACAGGTGTCGATCCGGAACCTGCCGCTGATCCTCGAGGCCATCGCCGAGCTGCGCTCGCCGAAATTGCCGCCCGAGGCGATCTGCGAACACGTGCGCCAACGGCTCGGGTTCCAGATCATTTCCGGGCTCCGCCGTCCGGACGGATCGGTTCCCCTGATTCAACTCGCGCCGGAATGGGAAGAGACCTTCCGAACCCACGAGATCGACGCCGACGGCCCGGGCCTCGACATCGCCCTGCCGCCGGACACGTTCGAGACCCTGACCGGTCGGGTCGCCGATACCGTGGCCGAGGCGGGGACCCGGGGTGTCCATCCCGCGCTTGTCACCTCGGCCCGCCGCCGCCGTTTCCTGAGGACGCTTCTGGCGGCCAAAGGCATCGGCAACCCGGTCCTCTCCTTCGAAGAAATCGGGATCGACGCGCGACCGTCCCTGGTGGGAACCGTCGCGGCATGACCGCCCTCGAAAGCCTGGTGCCGATGGTCCAGGAGGCAGGCTGGGCCTATGCGCTGGTCTTCTTCCGCATTGGCGCAATGATGGCCGTGTTGCCCGGGTTCGGCGAACGAAGCGTGCCCCAGCGCATCCGCCTCGGCATTGCGCTGGCGTTCACCGCCATCGTCGCCCCGGCGCTCTGGCCGTTGGACGAACTTCCCGAACCCGCACTCGCTATCCTGTTCTGGTATCTCCTCACCGAAACCTGCGCCGGACTGATCCTGGGGCTCGCGCTGCGACTTGCCGTCATGGCGCTCCAGATCGCGGGCTCGATCGCCGCGCAGGCAACGTCGCTGTCGCAACTCTTCGGAGGGGCCGCGGGCGAGCCGCTGCCGACGCTCAGCCACATCTTCACCGTCTCGGCCCTGGCGCTGATGATGATCACGGGCCTGCATGTGAAGGTCGCCGAGCTCCTGATCTTCTCCTACGGCCCCCTGCCCCTCGGAGCGCTTCCGGGACCCTCGGTTCTCGGCCAATGGGGGACGGCGCAGGTGGCCGAGGCCTTCGCTCTGGCCTTCAGCCTCGCCGCGCCCTTCGTGGTGCTGTCCGCGCTCTACAACCTGACCCTCGGCGTCATCAACAAGGCCATGCCGCAGCTCATGGTGACCTTCGTCGGCGCGCCTGTGATCACATTCGGAGCGGTCGCGATGATGGCGCTGGCCACGCCGATGCTGTTGTCGATCTGGCTCGCCCGGCTCGATCTCCTACTCGTCAATCCGTTCGGCCCGCGCTGATGTCCTCCGAAGACGACGCGGCGGACAAATCGCATGAAGCCTCCGCCCAGAAGCTCGAGAAAGCCCGCCGAAAGGGCGAGATCGCGCGCGCGCCGGACCTATTGACCGCCTGCGCCTATGCAGGGTTTCTCGCAACAGCCGCCCTGTTCGGCGAGACGCTCCTGACCGGATTGGCCGACGCGCTCTTGCCGTTCCTCGATCACCCCGACCGCCTGGCCCGGGCGCTGTTCTCAGACGGATCGAGCGGTCCGGTCGGCGGGCTCATGCTGCGCGGCACAGCGCCGGTCCTGCCTTGGATCCTTCTGCCGGCGGCGCTCGTGCTGACTACGCTGGTGGCCCAGCGTGGCCTGATGTTCACGCCCTCGAAGCTCGAGCTGAAGCTGTCGCGCCTGTCTCCAATCGCCAACGCCAAGAACAAATACGGACGACGCGGGCTGTTCGAGTTCGCCAAGAGTTTCGCGAAGCTGCTGCCCTACGCGCTTTGCCTCGCGCTCTTTCTGCGCGGCGCGCTGGACCGGCTTGTCTCAAGCATGACGCTCGCCCCCGCGGGCGTCGTGGCCGAGCTCGCCGATGTGCTGCTGAGGTTCATGACGCTTGTCCTGATGATCGCGATCGTGCTCGGAGCCATCGACGCGCTCTGGCAGCACAAAGACCATCTGCGTCGCAATCGCATGTCGCGGAAGGAACTTCAGGACGAGCACAAGGAGGCCGAAGGCGATCCGTATCTGAAGCAGCAGCGCCGCGCCCGGGCCGCGGCCGTCGCGCAGGGCAATCTGCAACGGGATGTCTCGGGCGCGGACGTCGTTCTCGTCAATCCGACCCATTACGCCGTGGCGTTGAAATGGAGCCGCAAGCCGGGCGCCGCTCCGGAATGCGTGGCCAAGGGCACCGATGCGCGGGCCCAAAAAATCCGGGAGATCGCGGCAGCCGCGGGCGTTCCAATCCGCTCGGACCCGCCGACGGCGCGCGCCCTCTACGCCACGGTCTCGCGCGGCCAGGAAGTTCCGGTCGACCTCTACCGCGCGGTCGCCGCGGCGATCCGCTACGCGGAGGCGATGCGCCTCAAGGCCCGGGAACGGAGGTCGCGATGAGCGATCATGAAACGCTTCTGAAGCTCGCGGCGTTGCAGCGCGACGCGGTCTTTGCGGATCTGGCCATCGAGCGCAGGAAGATCGCGGCGCTCGAGACGGAGATTGCCGAGATTGCCCGGTTGCAGCGAAAGGCTCTGGCGCGCGAGGGACAGGATGCGGCCCGCAGAACGGCCGGGGTCGATACGGCCTGGCAGACCTGGCTTGGAACGCGCCGGGCGGGACTGCTCCAGAAGCTCGCCCTGGCGCGCGCCAACGAAGACGGGCTGGCGACACGCGCGGCGCGGGCGCAGGGCCGCAGCGAGGCGGCGCGCTTTCTGGCCGAGACCGAGGCGCGCGATCTCCGCAAACGTCGCCTGGCCGCGGAGGAGCGTGACCGGCTTTCGGTGGGACTTCAGCTCTGGCAGCGCAACCGCGCGACCTGATCAGGTCTCCTGACGCGCGATCTCGGTGATCAGGACGTCGTTGACGCCATCCCCGCCAATCCGGTGCGCGACGACCAGAAGCTCGCGGCGCAGGATCTGCAGCGACCGGGTCTGAGTGAAACCGGTTCCGAAATGGCCGGCGTTGCCGTGATCGATCAGAACCTGCAGGAACAGATCGCGGAGCTTCGGTTCGCGGATCAGGAGCATGTCCTCCAGCTCCGGGTCGATCTCGAGGCTGAGCGACAGGATCACCATCGCGGTCACGCCGCCATCCTCGACGACGGGCACGATGAACTGCTTGTCGAGATCGAGATAGGTGAAATTTCCAGTGTCGCGCGGCTTGCCAACCGCAGACGGCAGCGCGGGATCGGGCGTCGCGGAGTGCGGATCGCACCCGGCGGTTTCGGGCGGCGTATGGTCCGGCATCAGCAAGGCAGCGGCGACCCCACCTCCGGTCCCGAGGAGTGCCAGAAGCAGCGGCAAGAGGAGTTTATTCATCGCGGAGACCTCAGAACGGAAGGATGACGTCCAGCACCTGTTGGCCGTAGCGCGGTTGCTGCACATCGGTGATCTGCCCGCGTCCGCCATAGGAGATCCGGGCCGAGGCGATCTTGTCGTAGGTGATCTCGTTCAGGCGCGAGATGTCCTCGGGCCGGACATATCCGCTGACCAGAAGCTCGCGCATCTCGAAATTCACCCGCACTTCCTGTCGGCCCGAGATCGCGAGCACCCCGTTTGGCAGCACTTCGACCACGGTTGCGGCGACCCTCAGCGTCAGCTTTTCCTTGCGCCGCACCTGGCCGTCGCCGCTGGAACGGCTCTTGCCGCTCAGATCGACCGCATCTGCGAGCGATGCGCCCTCGGGCAGGTACTCGTCCAGTCGCTGTGGCAAACCGAGCAGTTGCGGGACCGCAAGGTCCTCGGAGGCGGAGCGCTGGCGCGAGGTGGAATTGGTGATCTCGGCCTTCTCGTCGATCTCGATTACCACCGTAAGAATGTCGCCGCGGGCCAGCGCGCGCCGGTCGCCCAGCAGCGATCGCGGTCCCGCGGTCCAGAGGGACGCGCGGTCGACCGCCACTTTCGACGGCAGGTCGGCATAGATCATCGAGTCGCGTTCGACCGATGTCTCGACCGGCGTGAACTCCGGCGCCTTGCCGACCTGCTCCAGCCGGTTGCAGGCGGACGAGAGCACGAAGAGCGCGAGGATCATCACAAGGCGCATGCGGTCACTCCGAAACAGACACGCTGCCATCGGGCAGGACCGTGCCGAAAAGATTGCTGCGCGAGGCCAGGTTCATCACCCGGATCCGGTCGCCGGCCGCCCCGCGGCCAAGGGCGCGCCCTTCCGCCGAGATCCGCAGGCCACCCCGGTCGAAAACGATGGAAATCAGAGCGTTGCGCTCGACCAGGGCCGGTTGCAGCAGGTCGCGGTACAGGATCGGCCGCCCCGGATAGAGCGTGATCCGCGCTTCGAGACCCACGATGTCCTCGATGCGCTCGGCCGCGCCGGGCGTCTCGCCCTCGGCCAGTCCCAGCGCCTCGGCGCTGAGCAACTCAGCCGCCCGGATCGGTCGTGTCGGGACCACCGTGTCGGCGGCGGCCGGACCGGCGAGGAGACAGAGCAAGAGCCAGCGCATCATCGCACCTGCGTCGTCGCTGCGAGCATCTGATCCGCCGCGGACAGGACCTTGGCATTCAGCTCGTAGCCCCGTTGCGCCTCGATCAGGTCGGTGATCTCGCGCACCGGATCGACGGTGCTGTCCTCGAGATAGCCCTGCCTGAGCGTGCCCAGCCCCTCGGTCCCCGGCTGGGACACGAGCGGCGGGCCGGAGGCGCCGGTTTCGAGAAAGAGGTTCGATCCCATCGCCTCGAGTCCCTTCGCGTTGGTGAAGTTGGTCAGCGTGAATTGCCCCAGGAGTTGCGGCTCGGTCGCGTCCAGGAAATGGGCGTAGACCTCTCCCGAGGCGTTGACGCTGAGCGACCTGGCATCTTCGGGGATGACGATTTCCGGCACGACCGGGTAACCGTCCGAGGTGACGATGAGCCCTTCGCCGGTGCGCTTCAGCGCGCCGTCGCGAGTGTAGGCGGAGGCGCCGGAGGGCAGCGTGACCTCGAGGTATCCGCGGCCTTCGATGGCGAAATCGAGATCGCCTCCTGTGGCCGAAAGTGAACCCTGCCGAAGCTCCATGCTGACCGCCGCGGGTCTCACGCCGAGGCCCATCTGCACGCCCGTGGGAAGAACGGTTCCGGTCTCGGCGGTGACCGTGCCCGCGCGGGCGACCTGTTCATAGGCGAGATCGGCGAACTCGGCGCGGCGCGCGTTGTAGCCGGTGGTCGACATGTTCGAGAGGTTCTGCGAGATCACCTCGACCCGCATCTGCTGCGCGGTCATGCCGGTGGCGGCGATTTTCAGGGCGCGCATGGCGGACCTCCTTTTCGGTTAACGGGACAGCGTCTCGACGGCGGATTTGACCCTGTCATTCTCGGCATCGAGAAAGCTCTGGCCCAGCTCGTAGGCCCGCTGCACCTCGACCATGCGCGAGATTTGCGCGACCGGATCCACGTTGGATTGCTCGAGAAACCCCTGCCGCACCCGCGGCTCAAGCACCGGCTCGTATCCGCCCGGGGCCTCGAAGAGCAGCGCGCCTTCGCGTTTCAGAAAGAGCGGATCGGGCGGAGCGACCACAGCAAGCCGTCCCAGGGGCTCGCCGCCCGAACTGAGCGTTCCGTCCTGCGCGATTGCAACATCGCCAAGACCGGGCGGCAGAACCACCGGAGCTTCGCCGATGTCGAGCACCGGCAAGCCGTCCATGGTCTGCAACGTGCCATCCGCCCCGGTGGTGAACGCGCCCGCGCGAGTGAGCCTCGGACCGGTCGCGGTCTCGACCAGAAAGAAACCGTCGCCCTCGATCGCGAGGTCGAACACGCCGCCGGTGCCGCTGAGCTCTCCTTGCACGTGGCGCGTCTGCGGCACGCGGGCCGCCGCCATGGACAGGCTTTCACCGTCGAGATCGCGCACGTATTCCGAGAAGATCAGACCTTCGGCCCGAAATCCGGTCGTGCCTGCATTGGCGACGTTGTTCGCGATCACCTGCATCTCGCGGGCGAGCCCCGACATGCGGGTCAGCGTCGTGTAGCCGGGCGTCTGCATCTCAGCCTCCGATCACCATGGGAATGATCCGGTCGCGGAAGAACGCGATCAGGGTTTCGGTCATGAAGCTCATCGACATCCAGAACACGACGAGGATCGCGGCAAGCTTCGGCACGAAGGTCAGCGTCATTTCCTGGATCGAGGTGAGCGCCTGGAAGAGCCCGACCCCGACGCCCGCCACCAGAGCCGCCGAGAGGATCGGCAGCGACGTCAGCGCGGCGACCCACAAGCCCTGCCGGAGCGTATCGAAGAAGATGACTTCGTTGAGCATGGCTCAGACCGGCATCCGCAGGATTTCCTGGTAGGCCTCGACCACCTTGTCGCGCAAGGTGACCGCGGTCTCGACGGCAAGCTCGGACTGCGACAGCGCCGCGACCAGCGCATGCGGATCGGCGCCCCCCGTCATGGCCGCCTGTGCCGTATCCTCTGCGGTGCGCAGGGTTTCGGCAAAGTCGCGAACGGCCTGACCGGCCGCCGCGCTGGCGCTCTGGTCCGCCGTCGCGGGTCGCGCAGCGGCATATTGCTGGGCGGCGAAAAGGCTGCGGATGTCCATTCTGGTCTCCTTGCAGGTTGGGATTGTCAGCGTCGCAAGAGATCGAGCAGACCCCGCGACATGGTCTTGGCCTGTTCGAACATCTTGAGATTGGCCTCGTAGGAGCGCTGCGCCTCGCGCGCGTCGGCAATCTCGATAAGAAGATCGACGTTCGAGCCGGTCACATGGCCGCTGTCATCGGCCAGAGGGTGGCCCGGCTCGAAGAGGCGCGCGAGCGGCTTGCGGTCCAGGCGGACGCGGCCCGTTGTCACCGTCTCGACGCCCGCGTCCCGATCGCGGACCGCTTCGAAAGACGCCGTCTTGCGCCGGTAGCCCGGGGTATCCGCGTTGGCGATATTCTCGGACAGAAGCCGCAACCGCATGGCCTGCGCGCGAAGACCGCTTGCGGTGACGGCCAGGGATTTTGCGAAATCGCTCATGACAGCCCCCTCACCCGCGACCGAGACTTGAGCGCAGAACCGAGAGCGCATTCCGGTAAATCGCCAGCGCCCGGTCGTGATCGGAGCGCGCATTGGCCGCGGCGATCATCTCGGCCTCGAGCGCGACCGTGTTGCCGTTCGGATCCTCGGCGTCCCTGATGCGCTCCGGTCTTGCGACGCCATTGTTGGTCTCAAGAGGCATGTGCCCGGGGCGGGTGGCACGCATTCCCTTGCCGCTGTCCGCGACCGCCGCGAAGTCCGGCATGCGCAGGGCGCGATAGCCGGGTGTGTCGGCATTGGCCATGTTCTGCGCGCTTACGGCCTGCGCGCCCCCTGCATGACGGGCAAGCGCCATTGCGGTCCGAAAAACGTTCACATTCTGGAACATCGGGATTCTCCCTCGTCCGATCTCAACCAAGGCTTAACCCCGATTCCTTTAGAAAAAGTTTGCAACAGAGCGGGGGAGCCGAATGCAGGGGCAGGAAATCGCGGGACTGCGCAGCGGGCTTTCCGAGCTAAGTCGCGCGCAGGCGATGGGTCGCGTGCGCGGTGCGGACGGCGCGGTCATCTGGGTCGACGGACTGTCGGATATCGCCGCGCTTGGCGACCGCGTCCGGATCGAACGGGAGGGTTCGCCGCTCTTCGCGGAGATCGTACGACTGACCTCAGAGACCACGGCCTGCCTGCCCGAAGGCCCCGCAGAGGGCGTGTCGCAGGGACTTTCGGTCCTCCATCACGGCGCACCGACGCTCGCGCCATCCGATGGGTGGATCGGCCGCGTGGTCGATCCGCTGGGGCGCCCGCTGGATGGACGTCCGCTGCTGCCGGGTCCGGTCCGCAGGCCCTTCCAGGCCGCGCCGCCGCCCGCCACAGAGCGGCGCCCCCTCGGACCCCGCCTTTCTACCGGGCTGGCCCTCTTCAACACGATTCTGCCGCTCGTGACCGGCCAACGGATCGGTCTTTTCGCCGGGTCCGGTGTGGGTAAATCGCACCTCCTGGCCGACCTTGCGCGCGGGGTGGACAGCGATGTGGTCGTTCTCGGGCTCGTCGGCGAGCGCAGTCGCGAATTGAGGCACTTCACGGAATCGGTTCTCGGACCGGAAGGCATGGCACGCAGCGTCGTCGTTGCCACCACCTCGGATCGCTCGCCGCAGGAACGACGTCGTTGTGCAGACGCGGCAATGACGGTCGCCGAACATTTCAGGGATAGCGGCCGCAATGTTCTCCTCTTGGTCGACTCGGTCACGCGCTTCGCCGAGGCCCATCGCGACGTGGCACTTTCATCCGGCGAGATGGCGTCCCTGCGGGGCTTCCCCGCATCGACAGCGCAGCGCCTGATGAGCCTGTCGGAGCGCGCCGGTCCCGGCGCAGGCGGACAGGGCGACATCACCGCAATCTTCTCGGTTCTCGTCGCAGGGTCCGACATGGATGAACCCGTTGCGGATATCCTCCGCGGTTCGCTGGATGGCCACGTGATCCTGTCCCGCGACATCGCTGAACGCGGGAGGTTTCCTGCAGTCGACGTGCTCCGGTCGGTCTCTCGTGCCCTGCCCGACGCTGCGTCCTCGGCGGAAAACGCCGTGATCCAGAGGGTCAGACAGCTTCTTGGCAGCTATTATGGCGCTGAGGCGATGATCCGAGCTGGCCTGTATCGCGATGGCAGCGACGCTAAGGTCGATGACGCCTTGCGGTCGCATGCGGCGCTAGAGGCGTTTTTCTCACTACGAGAGACTGTCGCCCCTGCCGAGAGTTTCCAGGGATTGCGGCTCCTCCTACGGCGGTCCGGTGTGTCCGACGGCACCGCGCCCGATCGCAGCCGCGGATAGCCCAAGCTGCACAAGGCGTAGAAACAGTGGTTGCCGCGCTCGCGACATCAGAGCCGCGCTGGCTTCGGCGCTGCCTTAAGCAGCGAGAGAGCAATTTGCGCGGGCCGTGCGGCGCTCAGGTCTGACATTTGGTCTCGCAAGAGAAACCGGTCGATCAGGCGACCGAGGGTTGCCGGCTCTGCCAACTTCGCGGGATCCGAACTACCGAACGTTTTTTCGGACCGGTCTCGAAAGGTCGCGAGTTGTCTGTCCAGATCCAGTTGGCCGAACGCCTTTGGCAATCCAAAGGCAGTCTCGAAAACGGTTCGCAGCGGCGGGGTTCCCATGATCCGGAACCAGGTCGCATTTTCGCTTGAACCTTCTGCCGTAAGCTCAGGCAGCGTCCGTTCTGCGTGCAACGCAAGCCTCAAGGCCGGGCTTTGTTCGCCTACGGCTGTTTCGAAGGCATGGGCACGAAAGCGCGACAAGATACTACCCACCGAGACTGGCTGTCGGACACCGCTTCCGAGTGGCTGGGCGAACCCGAACGCCGCCGCAAATTTCTTGTATCTGTCATCGGCAAGCCTGTTCGCGAGAGACCCTGAATCTGTCAAATCGCTCTCTAGTATCTTCTGGATGAAAAATCGGTTCTCGAGGTCCTGATCGAGCCCATACGCTTCTAGGGCAACGGAACGCAGGCCCCGATCCGAAACAAGGCCTTCAGCGCTTCTGATCTCTCTGATCTTCTCAGAAAAATAGGAGGTCCGGCGGGTGATCTGACCCGAAGAGTCGAATGCGCCTTTTTGAGCCTGCAGCGTGGCATTGAGAAAGCGCCAACCCGCCAAGCCCGATCCGACAATAATTGGCTGATAACTCACTTGGTTGCCTTCGTCGCCAGAAGGCGATCCTCTCTTGGGATCAACGCACGCAGTGCCTTGAGCGCCTTGTAAAACTGACGCGCCAAGATTGCTTCGGATGCCTGCCCAAGTAGGCGTCGACTGTCAGCATCGGTCAAGATCCTACTCAACTCCTCAACCCGAGGCAGAAGAGAAATTCTAGTTTCGTCGCAGTCAGTTTCACCGATCAAGACAAGCTGCAGAGCATAGCAGGCACGCCGAACTGGAGTCTTTGCGTCGTCTGGATGAATGGCATCGCGCAAACGCAAGATATGAACATCTGGCGTCAAAACAGAGAGGCGGCCGCGCTTCTCGCCGTTCTCCAGAATTGCCCCGTTGATCAAAAGCCGCTCCTTCGGGGCTAGCTTTAGAACCAGACCTGTCATCCTACTAACTCTACCGTAGCAAGCCCGCGGAGCATGGCGGTATTGATTTCGAGAAGCGGCGCGACATTCGCATCTCCTGTAAGAACACGTCGGCTATGCACCTCAGTGAATTCGGCTAAATAGAAAATCCTGGACCGCAACTCGTTTGGTAGGCCGTTCTCCGCGTCCGAGACACTGGATGCCAGAACAGTCCAAAGGCGACGATTTTCCGCGATCGCTTTTGCGAAAGCCGGATAGTCAGTTTTCCCCTGCCTCGCGGCATCTCGAAGACGGTGAGTGACCAAGGCGATGAGGTCATACTCCACCCCCCGTGCAGTTCTCGTGCTGGTAGAGCAGTCTGCATACCCAGTCTTGGCGAGGCTTAATAAGGTCACTGAGTTCTCCAACCGCTAGTCGTAGGTCATGTCACATATTGGCGGGGCCCGAAGACCCCGCCGCATAGTTTTAACGGAAGAGCGAAAGAAGTGTCTGCGGCGCCTGGTTGGCAATCGACAATGCCTGCACGCCCAACTGCTGCTGGACTTGAAGCGCCTGGAGACGGGCCGAAGCCTCTTCCATGTCCGCATCGACAAGCGTTCCGATGCCGGACCGTAATGCATCTGTCAGACTCGCGACGAAATCGGCTTGAATTTCGATCCGCCCTTGCGCCGAACCAAACGCCGCAGCGGCGTCGATCGAGTTCTGAATCAAACCCTCGATGGCGACCAACCCGGCGGCGGCACCGTCATCGGTGGTCACATCGATTTCGCCGAGAAGCTCCAGGCCGCCAGAAACCTGCCCCCCGGCCGTCAGAGTAATATCCGCCGCTGCCGATGCCGCGAGGGCTGTTCCGGTGTTGTTTGTGACCGTGATCACCGAGCCGCTGACCGAAACAGAGAAATCGTCGCTGAATCCTTGCTCAGCAAGTCGGAAATTGATCGTCGCCGCGAGTCCAGCCGCGATATCTGCGGTCGTGTCACCATCGCGGGCAACGTAGAGCGCTTCTGCCTTCAACGGGCTGGTGCCCGCCAAGGTCGCGTAGGGCGTTCCAGTCAGCGCATCGTCGAAAAACGACATATCGAAGGCGTAGCCATCCCCAGCCATGACGTTCTGGGTCCGTCCGGCGGTCGTGGACTCCCCTACAATCGTGTAAGTAGCGGTCCCGCCGTTTGCAGTCGCGGTGCCTGCAACCGTCCGTGCGGCCGCTGCGAGCGCCAAGCTGCCCTCGGTCGCGGTTTGAATCCCCAAGTCGCTTTTCGATACGGTGATATCGCTCGCCGCAACGCCCGATGCTGAACGGTCGAGCGAAGAAAGAACATCGACCTTACCGGTGCCATCGACGTTGCCTGCTGCAGTATAAGCGCTAGTCGTGTTCGTATTCTGGAGAAGATTCAGGCCGTTGAACTGGGCCGCTCCAACGACAGAATTGATCTGCTCGCGCAGAGCGACGATATCCGTCTGGATCTTGTCCCTATCAACATTGGATTCCTGCGCGGCGACGATCTTGGACTTCAGATCGGTCAGGAGATCAGTAACGGTTTCCGCACCATTTCGCGCAACAGCGACAGTAGATTCGCCAAGGTTCAAGCTGTCGGAAATCGCACGGAATCCTTTGACATCGGACTGCATGACTTTCGAGATCGCCCACACCGCTGCATTGTCTTTTGCGGTCGCAACGGACTTGCCTGTCGAGATCTCCGACTGGGTCATCTCGAGGCTTTTGTTGATCGATTTCAGCGTTTGCAGCGCTACCATCGCGCTGGTGTTGGTCAAAATACTGGACATATCGGCTCCTTTCGCCGAGGTGCCTTCGGGCACCGGAAAGCCGTTTTAACGGCGGTTGTCGGTCTTCTGACCATTGCGACGGATCTACGACCCGACGCGCCACCCGATCCGGATGCAGGGCCACAATGACGATGACGGTCCTAATAAAGCGATAATTCGGTCATCTTAAATGAGCGGCATTTGATCAACATTCAGGCATGTCGCTCCAGTCGGCTGCTGCGCTTCTCAGATATCCTGCGTTTTTGACCATCGCCGAGATAAGTCTCGATCCGCACGTCCTTCAGCAAGGCCATGCGATCAACGGCCGCTTGAATACCATCCAGCGCAGCTCTGAAGAGCTCCTGGTTTCGCCTCAGCATCCGGTTGATTTGCTCTAGCTCGCCGGGATCAGTTGGGAAATTGGCGGACGCCTCAAAAAAATGTGCTTTAATTTGCGACAACCGCTCGATTTCTTCGAAATCGCCAGAGGTTAAAGCGGTGCGCTCTGCGTCAAGCAAGTCTCGGATGTCATCCATCGGACGCCTCCACGAGCGATCGAAAAATATGTTCCGAGAGACCGAAGCCGCGTCGCGATACGAGGGCCTCAGCATGGGCGTCTAGAATAAAGGACGCGAACGCATCTTCGCCCGCACCGCCGCCGAAAGCCTCGCGTGGCGTACCGATCTTCGAAGCGGCCAACATCTCCGCCACAAACTGTTTCTCAAGGTCACCCGCCGCGCGACGCATCTGCGAATGCGAGCCGTTTACGCTAGTTATGGACAATTTCGGCAATCGACTCGCTCCCTAGATAAGATTTTTTGATTTTCGTGTGTGCCGGTAAATATTCCGTAAGCATTCTCGACTTTAGTCACTGCAGCGAATGTGGAGATTGGTATGCTTGTCACTCCTATAATCTACGGTCGAGAGTCGGCTTCAGGGGCACGCACCGACGAGCCAACGGAGAAAGGCACTTCTTTCTTTCAGGAGATACTAGATGAGGAGACCACAGCAGGTCTTCCATCGTATTGCGCTGAGAGCAATGAACCAGAAAAACTCATCATCACAAACCTGTGCGAAGAAAAATCTGATCATGTTTTCCGTGAAGCTATCGCCTTTAAAACTTTAGACACAAAAAAAAATCCGCCATCACAAGAATTCGGGACCGTAAAGCGACTGAAAAATGAGTTACTGCCTTCAAATGAACTCTCCAATTTTTGCAACAACTCCGCAGGCGGGGTTGATAGCATACTGAAATTCACTGAAATCATTAGTGACTGGAGCGAGATAACGCGTTCTTCATTTTTGGAGAAACCCACTTATCATATTAACAGAACGAATCCAAAATCAGGAATCCAAGCAGGAAGCGAAAAACCCGAATATTGCAATTATAATGAGGTAAATCTGGACATATTGGCGCCTCACACTGATGAGATTAGATATTTACTAGGGAACGTCAGTAACCCGAACCGATCCCTCCGGGAAAACGAGACGAGAGAAATATCAAGGCATCTCAGTGCGACCCAAGAGGGAAGTGTGCCCAAGGCCCTTAGCTTACTTAAACACAATTACAGCCTTCCTGGTGCAGAAGAGACCAGCGCGTCACAGGCCGTTGAGGATTCCGAAAGCCGCAGCGCGCTCGGGCCCAAGAACTCTTCAGCGTGCGATGGTTTGGAAAGTGTCAACGATAAGGCTGTTTCTGCGCGAGCTCGTCCTGGCGAAAATGACGATTCTTCTATCATCAAAAGCTCCCGCGGGAACGTTTCCAGTTCGCCTTCGCTCATCCCTGACAACGTCACTCTGCCTAACGCATTGAAACGAGAGACGGATGTCGGTCAGCGCGAAAGGGTAACTGGAGTTTCTCCTTCCGTGGATGACAGCTCGGACGGGAAACTCAGCCTAATGACAGAGCTCCGCCGTGGGCAAGATGGCACTCGGGACTTCATCTCGGCGCTGTCGGACCGATCAACCAATTCTGATCCGCGAGGCTCCGCTCAAAACTCGCAGGTGAGCCTGGAGGACACCGAGTTTCGATCAACTTCAATACCAAGAGATCGCGCGCACAAGACAGATCCTTCTCCAGAAATCGGTAGTTTCGGTCACGATTTCTCCCTCAGAAGCGATTTCCGGCCGCACGCGGCCAGTCCCGATGGCGCACTGAAAAGCACACAGGTCGCGAGGGCAGTGCTCGATCAGGTGTTCGAGGCGCTCCAGCAGCGCGTCGACGGCCGCTTGGAGCTGAGGTTGGAACCCGAGGAGCTCGGTCGCTTGCGTATATCGATTTCCGGGCACGAGACCGCCCAATCGATCCAGATCAGCGCGGAGCGGGCGGATACTGCAGACCTCTTGCGACGGCACTTGACGCTCTTGCGAAGCGAACTGGCCAACGGTGCGTCCGCGCAGCTCGACGTGTCACAGGGTAGGGATTTCGGGCGTAGTGGCGACTCGAAACCATCGAGCGAGCAACCGACAAGCGACCTCGAGATTTCGGAAACCGAAGTGCAGGCACATCCGGTCCGGCGCACTGGGTCAGCTGCCTCCGGCATAGATCTGCGATTATAAGGAAAGTTTGTCATGGATATCGCACCTGCTACACAGGCTCTTACGACTGAGGGAGCAAGCCACGATGCGTCCGGCGCATCCGGCGGCGCGACCAAGATCGGGTCGGATTTCGAGACGTTCCTGCGCATGCTCACCGCGCAGGTGCGAAACCAGGACCCGCTCAACCCCATCGATGCGACCGATTATGCGACGCAGCTCGCGACCTTTTCCTCGGTCGAGCAGCAGGTCCTGACGAACGATCTTTTGCGCGGGCTGGGCGACCGGCTCGGTCAGGGATCGATTCAGTCTCTGACCTCGTGGCTCGATGCCGAGGTGCTGACCGACGACGCCGTTCTGTTCGATGGCGCTCCGATAGACCTGGAGCTTCCTCATCCGCTCCCGCCGGGAGCGCCCGCCTTGATGGTGACCGACGCAACCGGCGCCGCCGTCTCATTGGAATCTCTTCCCGCCAATGGCGGGCGCATCAGTTGGGCCGGGAGCGATTCGAACGGGCGTCCGCTTCCCCGGGGAGCCTATACATTCTCGCTCGTCTCGACGGATGATGCAGGCGAATCGCAGACCCTTCCAGTGGCGGCCTATGACACAGTGGTCGAAGCCACCCGGAACCTTCATGGACATGTTCAATTGAGGCTCGCTGGCGGCGCGGAACTCTCCGCTGAAACTGCGCAAGCGGTGCGCGTGGCGCGGTGATTTTACCCGAGAGCGCCCAGTAAGAGCGCGGCGCCCGCCCCAAGAGCGGCGCCGAACGCGGCCCAGGACATGCAGAGCGGCCAGATGCGTCGCGGCGGCACAGGCTCCGGCTGCGATTGCCTGATCAGCATATCCTCGACCAAAGCCGGGATCCTGGGACCGAAGCGCGAGAAAATCTCTGCGGTCTGCTTCAGATCGCGCAGGACCGCGCGCGGACCGATCGAGTTCTTGATGTAATCCTCGACCACCGGCTGAGCGACGTGCCAGATGTTCATATGCGGATTCAGAGACCGCGCGACGCCTTCGACCACCACCATAGTGCGCTGCAAGAGGATCAGCTCGGTGCGCGTCTCCATCCCGAAGCGCTCGGTCACCTCGAAGAGATAGGCCAAGAGACGAGCCATCGAAATCCGCGTGGCGTCCATCCCGAAGATCGGCTCGCCCACCGCACGCAACGCACGGGCAAATTCGTGCACATCGCGGTCGCGCGGAACATATCCAGCCTCGAAATGGACCTCGGCCACGCGTTGGTAATCGCGGCGGATGAAACCGTAGAGAATCTCGGCGTAGACCCGGCGGGTGTATTCGTCGATATGCCCCATAATGCCGAAATCGAAGGCGACGATCGATCCGTCCGGGCCGACCTTCAGATTGCCCTGATGCATGTCGGCATGGAAAAACCCGTCACGCAAAGCGTGGCTGAGGAAGAGCTGCAGCACGCGTTCGGAGAGATGAACCCGATCGTGTCCGGCGCTGTCGAGCGCGGCATTGTCTCCGAGCGGGACGCCGTCGACCCAATCGAGCGTCATGACGCGCCGCCCCGACAGGAACCAGCGCACGCGGGGCACCCGGAAGCCCGCGTCGTCTTCGGTATTGGCGGCAAATTCCGACGCCGCAGCGCTTTCGAGCCGCAGATCGAGCTCGCCAGACACCACGCCCTCGAAATGTCGGATCACCTCGGTCGGGCGCAAGCGACGGGACGAAGGCGACAGCCACTCGATGGCCCGCGCGGCGAAATAGAATGCGTCGATGTCCCGGCGAAAGGCGCGTTCGATCCCCGGGCGGAGGACCTTTACCGCGACGATCTCACCGGTCTCCGCGAGGCACGCGCGGTGCACCTGCGCGATGGAGGCCGCGGCCACGGGCGCGCTGAACTCCGAGAACACCGCGTCGGGCGACACTCCGAGGTCGCGCTCGATGGCCTCTTTCGCCTCGGTCACCGAGAACGGGGGCAGTTTGTCCTGAAGGACGCGAAGCTCAGCGGCCATCTCGTCGCCCACCACGTCCGGGCGCGTCGACAGGATCTGGCCGAACTTGATATAGGCCGGCCCAAGTGCGGTCAGCGCGCGCGGCGCGGGCGGCATCGAGTTGTCGCCTTCATAGCCGAGCCATTTGAACGGCCATCCCAAGACGCGCGCCGCCACGCGCAACGACCGGGGCGCGTCCATCGCGTCGAGGACCGCGCGCATCGCGCCGGTCCGCTCGAAGGTCGCGCCGGTCCGGATCAGCCGCCAGAGATTGTGGGGTCCACGCATGGCGTCAGATCTTCCAGCCCGAATGCAGACAGGCGATCCCGAGACTCAGATTGCGATAGGCCGCCTGCCCGAACCCCGCGCTGCGCACCATCGACAGGAAGGTGTCCTGATCGGGGAAGCGGCGGATCGATTCGACGAGATACTGATAACTCGCCCGATCTCCGGCGATCGCCTGGCCCATGGCCGGAATCGCGTTGAAAGAATAGAGATCGTAGAGCTTCTGCAGACCCGGGACCGGTATCTGGCTGAACTCGAGAACCATGAGCCGCCCGCCGGGGCGCAGAACGCGATAGGCCTCGGCCAGCGCCTCTTCGGGGCGCGTCACGTTCCGGATGCCAAAGCTGATCGTATAGACGTCGAAGGTCGAATCCGGGAACGGCAACTTCATCGCATCCCCGACCACCCAGTCGAGGCTGTCCGCCATCGCGGCGGCCTCGGCGCGCTTCCGGCCTTCGACGAGCATCGGTTCGGTCAGGTCGAGAACCGTCGCATGGCCCGATCCGGCGCGCTTCAGGAAACGGAAGGAGATGTCTCCGGTGCCGCCCGCCACGTCGAGCAGTTTCTGCCCGGGCCGTGGCGCCAGCCAGTCCATCATCGCGTCTTTCCAGAGCCTGTGGATACCGAGGCTCATCGCGTCGTTCATGACATCGTATTTCGACGCGACCGAATTGAAGACGCCCTGAACGCGGCCAGCCTTCTCCGTCTCGGGGACCGACTCGAAGCCGAAATGGGTGGTCTTGTCATCGGCTTGGGTCATCGCAGGGTCCGGTTCGCTCGCACAGTCTGGCCATTGCGTACTAGAGATGGGCAGGAATGCACAGTCGTCAAACCGCCTCACGCAGGACGTGATCGCGGAGCAGGAATTGCCGCGGTGCGGTCGCCCTGACGGCGGCCCGTCCGCGCATTCGGACACGCGACCCGCGACCTGATATCGGCACGTCGGTGCCCGTCACGCTCCTGTGTCCGTCGGCGAAAAACAGGCGCCGATGGCTTGAACCCCTCCGGGCGCAGTGGCTTATGGGCACGCCACACTCATCGGCCGATCCGGGCTGCAAACCCCAGCCCGACGTGCCTGCCATTCAGCGAAGGTGACCATGCCCGAGTTACCCGAAGTCGAAACCGTCCGCCGCGGGCTCGAACCGGTCATGACCGGCGCGCGCATCTCCCGCGCCGACGTGAACCGTCCCGACCTGCGCTGGCCCTTTCCCGACCGGATGGCCGAGCGATTGACCGGCGCGCGGGTCGACCGGCTGCGTCGACGCTCGAAATACATTCTCGCCGATCTCGATACCGGGGAGACCCTGCTGATCCATCTCGGCATGTCGGGCCGGATGCTGATCTCAGGCGATCCGCTCGGCCGCTTCGTGCATGACCATCCCGCGCCGGAGAAACACGATCACGTCGTTCTGCACATGGACAGCGGCGCAAAGATCACCTTCAACGACCCGCGCCGGTTCGGCGCGATGGATTTGATGGCCACCGACGGGGCGGAGGCGCATCCGCTTCTGCGCGCGCTGGGGCCGGAGCCCTTGGGCAACGGCTTTTCCGAAGGTCATCTGGTGGACGCGCTGAAGGGTCGCACCATGCCGATCAAATCGGCGCTGCTCGACCAGAAGATCGTGGCAGGTCTCGGCAATATCTATGTCTGCGAGGCGCTCTTTCGCGGCGGCATCAGCCCGGCACGGAAAGCCGGGCGCATCTCGTCGGCGCGGGTCGCAAACCTCGTCCCGATCATCCGCGAGACCCTTCAGGACGCGATCGCCGCGGGCGGGTCATCCTTGCGCGACTTCCGGCAGGCCGATGGCGAACTGGGCTATTTCCAGCACAGCTTCGATGTCTACGGGCGCGAGGGTGAACGCTGTCGGCGCGAGAGCTGCGGAGGCACCGTGAGCCGGATCGTTCAGTCCGGCCGGTCGTCCTTCTACTGCCCTCGCTGCCAAAGATAAGCTTGATCGGCGATGCGCAAATGCTAAGGACTCCTGACCGACGATAACAACGGAAAGCGTGTGCCATGGCCTACGAGACGATCATCGTCGAGGTGAGCGATCATATTGCCACCATCAAACTCAACCGCCCGGATGCGCTGAACGCGCTCAATTCGCAGCTCCTGTCCGAGCTGTCCGAGGCGCTGAAGGATGCCGACAGCAACGACAAGGTGCGCTGCATCATCCTCACCGGGTCGCAAAAGGCCTTTGCCGCCGGGGCGGACATTCGCGAGATGTCCGAGAAGACCTTTGTCGAGGCGTTCCTCGGCGATTTCTTCACCGCCGAGCATGATGCCGTCGCCAAGACCCGCAAGCCGGTGATCGCCGCAGTGGCGGGATACGCGCTCGGCGGCGGCTGCGAGCTGGCGATGCTGTGCGATTTCATCATCGCCGCGGACAGCGCCAAGTTCGGCCAGCCCGAAATCAACCTGGGCGTGGTCGCCGGGATCGGCGGCACGCAGCGGCTCACGCGCTTCGTGGGCAAGTCCAAATCCATGGACATGCACCTGACCGGCCGCTTCATGGATGCCGAAGAGGCGGAACGCGCCGGGCTCGTCAGCCGCGTCGTCCCGGCAAAGGCTCTGATGGAAGAGGCGACCGCCGCGGCCGAGAAGATCGCCGAAAAGTCGCTCCTGGTGACGATGGTGGTGAAGGAAGCCGTCAACCGCGCCTACGAGACGACGCTCAGCGAGGGTCTGACCTTCGAGCGCCGGATGTTCCACGCGCTGTTCGCCACCGAGGATCAGAAGGAAGGCATGTCCGCCTTCCTCGAAAAGCGCAGCCCGCAGTTCCGCGATCGCTGAGAAAGCCGACTTTTGTCTTGGCTCCCGGCGGTTTTCGGGTTAGAGGCCGCCGCTACATGCGCGTGATGCCCGCTCAGGCAAGAATCGATCCGGTCGTGACTGGCCCGGGCCCGGCATTTGCCGCGCAACGACATTGAACAGACCGCAAGGGATCGATCACATGGCAAATACGCCGCAGTCCAAGAAGCGCGCCCGTCAGAACGAGAAGCGCTTCGCCATCAACAAGGCGCGCCGCTCGCGCATCCGCACGTTCCTCCGCAAGGTCGAAGAGGCCATTGCCAGCGGAGACAAGGACGCAGCCACCACCGCGCTGCGCGCCGCCCAGCCCGAGCTGATGCGTGGCGTCACCAAGGGCGTCTTCCACAAGAACACCGCGTCGCGGAAAATGTCGCGCCTGTCGGCCCGGGTAAAAGCTCTTTCGTAACAAAGGCTTGATCTCTAAGCCCCTGAAAAAGCGCCGAATTTTCGGCGCTTTTTGCTTTTCTGTTACATTTCAAACGTAGCGAGAGATTCTTTCCGGTTATCTGCGAGTCAAGTGAGAAGAGTCGTTGCCGCTTTCACCGAGGCGTTGGTAATTTCAGTCCTGCGAGTCACCATCGCTTGGGGGGACAGGCTCGCGACTGGCAAAATCGACCTGTAGTGAACGGTTCAAAACGCCTTGTCGCACCCGCGCAAAGATGCAGCGCGGGACCAGCGAACGTGTGTTCGCCCTGTCCGATTTGATACGCGCTGCGGCGTGGCACTGCGAGAGAGACCGGGATTGGGAGTCCGGGCTTTTTTCGTGGGTCTGTGCCGTGGCAAGGATGTGGAACCGTTTCGCTGCGAAACGGCTTCTTCGTGCCATTGTATTGCCCCCGCTCGATGGGATCGTCCGGTTTCGGGAGACCGGTGTGATGTAAAAGCTGTCGAGCAAGCTTGGGAAGCAAACGGGGAAAAATGGCACAAGATCAATGGGGTGATCTGCAGGACGGGCTCTGCAGAACCATCGGAACCAATAATTACAAGACCTGGATCGAGCCACTGCGGTTCGACGGATTCGAAGCGGGCGTGGCGAAATTCAAAGCCCCGACCAACTTCGTCGGAAACTACGTCTCTCAGAATTACGGGGATCTGCTTCTGACCCGCCTGTCCGAGTTGGACAAGGGCGTGCGCCGTCTGCAGTTCCGAGTGGCGCCGCAAGCGGCGGTGAGCACGCCCCTGGATGCGGCTCCGAAACCGACGGCAGCAGCCGCCGAACCAAAGGCTGAGGCCAACTCGGCCGACATCCTGCCCGGCGCACCGCTCGACGCGCGCTTCACCTTCGACAATTTCGTCGTCGGCAAGCCGAACGAGCTGGCCCATGCCGCCGCGCGCCGCGTGGCCGAAGGCGGTCCGGTCACCTTCAACCCGCTGTTCCTCTATGGCGGCGTCGGCCTCGGCAAGACGCACCTGATGCACGCCATCGCCTGGGAGATGCGCGCCCGGAAGCCCGAGCTCAACGTGCTCTACCTCTCGGCGGAACAGTTCATGTATCGCTTCGTGCAGGCGCTGCGCGACCGTCGCATGATGGATTTCAAGCAGCTCTTCCGCTCGGTCGACGTGCTGATGGTGGATGACGTCCAGTTCATCGCCGGCAAGGATTCGACGCAGGAAGAGTTCTTCCACACGTTCAACGCGCTCGTGGACCAGAACAAGCAGGTGATCATTTCGGCCGACCGCGCGCCGGACGAGATCAAGGATCTCGAAAACCGCATCCGCTCGCGGCTGCAGTCCGGCCTCGTCGTGGACCTCCACCCCACCGATTACGAGTTGCGCCTCGGCATCCTGCAGACCAAGGTCGACGCCCAGCGCGCGCATTTCCCCGGTCTCGAGATCGAGAATGGTGTGCTAGAGTTCCTAGCGCATCGCATCTCGACGAATGTGCGCGTTCTCGAAGGCGCCCTGACGCGGCTCTTCGCCTTCGCCTCGCTCGTCGGCCGCCGGATCGACATGGATCTTACCTATGAGAGCCTTGCCGATGTCCTGCGCGCCTCCGAGCGGAAGATCTCGATCGACGAGATCCAGCGCAAGGTGGCCGAGCACTACAACATCCGTCTCGCGGACATGATCGGCCCGAAGCGCGTGCGCAACTTCGCCCGCCCGCGCCAGGTCGCGATGTATCTCTGCAAGCAGCTCACCTCGCGCTCGCTGCCCGAGATCGGGCGCCGGTTCGGGGGCCGTGACCACACCACGGTCATGCACGGCGTGCGCCGGATCGAAGAGCTGAAGATCCAGGACGGGCAGATCGCCGAGGACCTCGAACTGCTTCGCCGGACGCTCGAAGCCTAATCGCTCTGCGCTCAGTCCACCACAATTCATGAGCGGGCCGCCTTGGGCGGCCCGCTGCGCTTGACGCCCCCTGAAAACAATCGGACAAATCAACTCAAACGGTTGGGACCGCTCGGTCCCGGCCCAAGAATCGTCGCCTGCGGCGCGGAGGGAGAGTCGATGAAATTCAGTATGGAACGGGCGGTCCTGCTCAAGGCGGTGAGCCAGGCGCAATCCGTCGTGGAGCGCCGCAACACAATCCCGATCCTCGCCAACGTCCTGATCGAGGCCGAGGGCGACACGGTGCAGTTCCGCGCCACCGATCTGGACATCGAGGTCGTGGACCGCGCCCCGGCCAAGGTCGAGCGCGCCGGGTCAACCACCGTCTCGGCGGTGATCCTGAACGAGATCGTGCGCAAGCTGCCGGACGGCGCGCTGGTGACGCTGTCGGAAGACGGCGCGGCAGGCCGCCTGACGGTCGAGGCGGGACGGTCGAACTTCCAGCTCGCCACGCTGCCCAAGGAAGATTTCCCGGTGATGGCGTCGTCGGAATACAGCGCCAATTTCACCGCCAAGGCCGAGGTGCTGCGGCGCCTTTTCGACAAGTCGAAATTCGCCATCTCCACCGAGGAGACGCGCTACTACCTGAACGGCGTCTACATGCACATCTCCGAGACCGAGGATGGCCGCATGCTGCGCTGCGTGGCCACCGACGGTCACCGGCTCGCGCGCATCGACGCTCCGCTGCCCTCCGGGGCCGAGAACATGCCCGGCGTGATCGTGCCGCGGAAGACCGTTGGCGAATTGCGCAAGCTTCTCGACGAGGACGACCGCGACATCGCGGTGTCCGTCTCGGAAACCAAGGTGCGCTTCGCGACCGAGGAGATCACCCTGACCTCCAAGGTGATCGACGGCACCTTCCCCGACTACACCCGCGTCATCCCGCAGAACAATGCACGCCGGCTCGAGGTCGACGCCGCCGAGTTCGCCAAGGCCGTGGATCGCGTCGCGACGGTCTCCTCCGAGCGCTCGCGCGCGGTGAAGATGCAGCTCGACGAGGATCGGCTGGTGCTGTCGGTCAACGCTCCCGACAGCGGCGCCGCCGAGGAAGAGCTTGCCGTGGCCTATGGCGACGAGAAGCTCGAGATCGGCTTCAACGCCAAGTATCTCCTGGAGATCGCGAGCCAGGTGGATCGGGAAAACGCCGTGTTCCTGTTCAATTCGGCGGGAGACCCCACGCTCATGCGCGAGGGAAACGACACCTCCGCGGTCTATGTCGTGATGCCGATGCGGGTCTGAGTGGGGCTCGAATATCATCCCAGACAGGGCGCGGTGATCCGCGTCCGGTTCGACGATGCGTTCGAAGAACCTGAAATGCAGAAGACGCGGCTCTGTGTGGTGCTGTCGAAGGCCATGAAGGGCCGCGGCGGCTTGGTCACCGTCGTGCCGCTGTCGCTCAGCGCGCCCGAGACGCCGCGCGCCTTTCACATGCAGATCGACATTCCCTTCCGGCTTCCCGAGCGCTGGGGCGAGCGGACGCGGTGGGTCAAGGGCGACATGATCTACTCCGCCGCGTTCTCGCGCTGCGATCTCTTGCGGCTGGGCAAGGACGAGACCGGCAAGCGCATCTACCAGCGCGACGCGCTTCCTGCGGAGCTTCTTGCCAAGGTCCAGCTCTGCGTGTTGCACGGCCTGTCGATGGGCGGATTGACCGGCCGCCTCTGATCGGCGAGGGTCACGACGTTGCGGCGCTGCGAAAGCATCCGCTTAAGACCCCACCAGGGGCCACCGGGCGGCGTGCCGCCCGGTGCTCGGCCGCTCTGGCGCCGGACAGACGCCGCGGATACTCCTGTCGCCATGGCGCTCTTCCTCGAAACCCTCACGCTGTCGCATTTCCGCTCCCACAAGCGCGCCGCGCTTGAGGTCGACGCGCGACCGGTCGCGATCTTCGGGCCGAACGGGGCGGGCAAGACCAATCTCGTCGAGGCGGTGTCGCTCTTCTCTCCGGGCCGCGGCATGCGGCGCGCCTCGGCCGAGGCGATGACCCGCAGACCCGAGGCGCTGGGCTGGAAGATCACCGGCACCCTGAGCGGTCCCGCTGGCCGTCATGAGCTGAGTTTCCTGTCCGAGCAGGGCGGCGCGCGGCAGGTCCGGGTCGACGACAAACCCGCCACGCAGACGCGCCTGGGCGAGCTTGCGCGCGTGCTCTGGCTGATGCCGTCGATGGACCGTCTCTGGATCGAGGGCGCCGAGGGGCGCAGGCGGTTCCTCGATCGCATGACGCTCAGCTTCTTTCCGGCCCATGGCGATCTGAGCCTCGCCTACGAGAAGGCCATGCGCGACCGCAACCGCCTTCTGAAGGACCAGGTGCGCGACCCCGGCTGGTATCGCGCGCTCGAGCGCCAGATGGCCGAGGCCGGCGCGATGATCGACGCCAATCGCCGTGCCGCGCTCGAACGCCTCGACGCCGCGCAGAAGGGCGCGGAAACCGCCTTCCCCTCAGCCGATCTGACGCTCACCCATCCCGAAACGCCGCTGCCCGACGGATCCGAAGCGCTGGCGACGGCCCTCGCCGAGAGTCGCGCGCGCGATCTGCATGCCGGGCGCACGCTCATCGGTCCGCATCGCGCCGATATGGAGGGGGTCTTCGCCGCCAAGGGCGTCCCCGCCGCGGATTGTTCGACCGGCGAGCAGAAGGCGCTCCTGATTTCGCTGATCCTCGCGAATGCGCGCGCCCTGGCCGCGGATATCGGCGCGGCGCCGATCCTCCTTCTCGACGAGGTCGCCGCGCATCTCGACGCCACGCGCCGTGCCGCGCTCTACGACGAGATCATCGCACTCGGGGCGCAGGCCTGGATGACAGGCACCGGTCCGGAGCTTTTCGAAGAGCTGGGAGAGCGGGCGCAGCGGCTCGAGGTCACCGAGACCGCGGGCATTTCGGAGATCCGACCATGACCGTCACCGCGGCTCAGCTCGCGCTCTATGCAGGCGCGCTCTTCGTCCTCTTCCTGACGCCCGGCCCGGTCTGGGTGGCGCTGGTCGCCCGGGCGCTGTCGGGCGGCTTCAACGCCGCCTGGCCCTTGGCACTCGGCGTGGTCGTGGGCGACATCCTCTGGCCCTTCCTGGCCATTCTCGGCGTCACCTGGATCGTGACGGTGTTCTCGGGCTTCCTCGTGGCGCTGAAATGGGTGGCCTGCGCCACCTTCCTGATCATGGGCGCGCTGATCCTGCGCCATGCCGATACCGATCTCGCCCGGGCCGACAGTCGCCTGACCCGGCCCGGCATGTGGGCGGGGTTTCTGGCCGGGATGGCCGCGATCCTCGGGAACCCGAAGGCGATCCTCTTCTACATGGGCATGCTTCCGGGCTTCTTCGACATCGCGCTGCTGACGGCATGGGACATGGCCGCCATCGCACTCCTGTCGGCCATCGTTCCGCTCTGCGGCAACCTGATGCTGGCGCTCTCGATCGACCGGGTGAAGCGGCTCCTGGCCTCACCCGGCGCGGTCCGCCGCACCAACCTGACCGCCGGATGGCTCTTGATCGCGGTCGGGCTGGTGATCCCGTTCACCTGAGGGCGAGCCAGACCTCGAGATAGCCGCGCAACCGCTCTGACCGGTCGACCTGCCCTTCGACCGCGCAATAGGACATCGCGATCGACTGGATGAGGAAGGCCTGCACGCCTTCGGCCAGCAATTCCGCCGGCACGTCCCCCCGCAGCGTATGGCCTTGAAGGGGCGAAATCCAACCTGCGAGCAGATGGATCTGGTCGAGGAAATTCTGCGCGATGGGGCCGATCTCTTCGATCGCCGCAGCGCCGGAATAGCGCAGCACGACGTCGAACACCGTCCGCTCGGCCGACATTACCGAGATGAGCGGGGAAAGCGCGTCGGCGATGCCCCGGGCCGTGGTCGGAACTGGGGCACGAGCGATCTCGACCATGGCCTGCGCGAGGTCCTCTCCGATCAGGACCGCCAAGAGCGCGTCCTTGTCGGCGAAATGAGAAAAGAAGGTGCCCTTCGCCACGCCCGCCCTGAGAACGACCTCCTCCACCCGCATCGCGGCGTAGCCCTCCGCGGCGGCGATCTCGCGTGCGGCGGCGATCAGGCGGTCATGGGTGCGTTGGCGGCGGGCTTGCGGAGCGCGTGTCATGAGACGGTTCTAGCGCCCAAAATGACCGCGGTCAAATTTAACATTGACCGCGGTCTTTTTCTGCGGTTACTAAAGTGACCATGGTCAATTTAAAGGAACCAACCATGGCACATCGCAAAATCCTCGTCCTCGACGGACACCCCGCCGCAACGTCGCTGTCCCGCCATCTGACGGAGAGCTATGCCGAGACCGCGCGCAGCGCCGAACACGAGGTCGCACTCCGCCACCTCTCCGATCTGACATTCGACATGGATTTCGAACACAGCCACTACCGCGACGCGAAACCGCTCGAGCCGGACCTGCAGGACATCATGGACCAGTTGGTCTGGGCTGATCATTTTGTGCTGGTCACGCCGCTCTGGTGGGGTGGTCTGCCCGCCAAGCTGAAGGCCCTCTTCGATCGCGCCTTCCTGCCGGGCCTCGCCTTCGACACGCGCAAGACGAACTGGATGGGCATGCCCGCACCGCTTCTAAGCGGACGCACGGCACAGCTCATCGTTACCGCCGATACGCCGGGATGGTTTCAGAGGTTCGCCTACCAAAGCGCCGTGCAGCGCGCGACGCACCGCCAGATCCTGCGCTTCGTCGGCATGAGACCGCGTCGCAGCCTCTGGTTCTCGGGCGCCTCGCAGGCGAACGAGCGCCAGGTGTCGGGTTGGCGCCGCAAGGTCGAACGGGCCGCTTTGGCGGTCGCCTGAAGCGAATGGCACACCGGGCGCAGCGGCTTGGGCATAAACACAAAATCTTGTGCCCAAGCCGTGACAATCCGGCCCCCGCACCGTATAAATTGCGGGTCGCGATCAAGGACAGGAACGCATGGCAGACGCCCCTCAGGAACAGCCCGCATACGGCGCGGATTCCATTAAGGTTCTCAAAGGCTTGGACGCCGTCCGAAAGCGTCCTGGCATGTATATCGGCGACACCGATGACGGCTCCGGCCTGCACCACATGGTCTACGAGGCGGTCGATAACGGCATCGACGAGGCTCTGGCCGGTCACGCGGATTATGTTGCGGTCAAGATCCACGCCGACAACTCGGTCTCGGTGCGCGACAACGGCCGCGGAATCCCGGTCGACATGCACCGCGAAGAGGGCATCTCAGCGGCGGAAGTGATCATGACCCAGCTCCATGCGGGCGGGAAGTTCGACCAGAACTCCTACAAGGTCTCTGGCGGTCTGCACGGCGTCGGCATCTCGGTGGTGAACGCGCTCTCGGACTGGCTCGAGCTGCGCATCTGGCGCGACGACAAGGAGCATTACGTCCGCTTCGAGAACTCGGTCACGGTCGAGTCCCTCAAAGTGGTCGGCGAGGCTGCGGGCGAAACCGGCACCGAGGTGCGGTTCCTGGCCTCCGACCAGACCTTCTCGAACCTCGATTACGACTACCACACGCTGGAAAAACGCCTGCGCGAGCTGGCCTTCCTGAACTCCGGCGTCCGCATCCTCCTGGAGGACGAGCGCCCCGCCGAGGCGCTCCGGACCGAGTTCTTCTACGAAGGCGGCGTGCGGGAGTTCGTCAAATATCTCGACCGTTCGAAACATTCGATCATGGCCGAGCCGATCTACATGACCGGCGAGCGCGACGGGATCGGCGTCGAGGTCGCGATGTGGTGGAACGACAGCTACCACGAAACGGTCCTGCCCTTCACCAACAACATCCCGCAGCGCGACGGCGGCACCCATATGGCGGGCTTCCGCGGTGCTCTGACCCGGACCCTGACCCGCTACGCGACCGAAAGCGGCATCGCCAAGAAAGAGAAGGTGTCTTTCACCGGCGACGACGCGCGCGAAGGTCTGACCTGCGTGCTGTCGGTCAAGGTGCCCGATCCCAAGTTCTCGTCCCAGACCAAGGACAAGCTCGTCTCCTCCGAGGTGCGCCCCGCGGTCGAGAGCCTGATGAACGAGAAGCTCGCCGAGTGGTTCGAGGAGAACCCGAACGAGGCCAAGCAGATCGTCGGCAAGATCGTCGAGGCCGCGCTGGCCCGCGAAGCCGCGCGGAAGGCGCGCGAACTGACCCGCCGCAAGACCGCTATGGACGTCAACTTCCTGGCCGGGAAGCTCAAGGACTGCTCCGAAAAGGACCCGTCGAAGACCGAGCTCTTCCTCGTCGAGGGTGACAGCGCGGGCGGCTCCGCCCAGACCGGCCGCGACCGCGGCACGCAGGCGATCCTGCCGCTCAAGGGCAAGATCCTGAACGTCGAGCGCGCGCGCTTCGACCGGATGCTGTCGAGCCAGGAGATCGGCAATCTCGTGATGGCGCTCGGCACCGGGATCGGCCGCGACGAGTTCAACCTCGCCAAGCTGCGCTACCACAAGATCGTCATCATGACGGACGCCGATGTCGACGGCGCGCATATCCGTACGCTGCTTCTGACCTTCTTCTATCGCCAGATGCCGGAGCTGATCGAGAACGGGCATCTCTATATCGCGCAGCCGCCGCTCTACAAGGTGACGCGCGGCCGGTCCGAGGTCTATCTCAAGGACCAGGCGGCGATGGACGATTACCTGATCCAGCAGGGCACCGACGGCGCGCTCCTGAGGCAGGGCAATGGTGACCAGATCACCGGGCCCGACCTCATCCGCGTGGTCGAGGAGGCGCGGCAGTTGAAGCGCGTGCTCGACGCTTTCCCGACCCATTACCCGCGCCACATCCTCGAACAGGCGGCGATCGCCGGGGCCTTCGTGCCCGGTGCGGTCGACGCCGACCTGCAGGGCGTGGCCGACAAGGTGTCCCGCCGCCTCGACCTCATCGCGGTCGAATACGAGAAGGGCTGGCAGGGCCGCATCACACAGGATCGCGGCATCCGTCTGGCCCGCATCCTGCGCGGCGTCGAAGAGGTCCGGACGCTCGACGGCCCGATGCTGCGCTCGGGCGAGGCGCGCAAGACCGGCAGCTTCACCCAGGCGCTGCAGGCCGTCTACGAACAGCCCGCCGTCCTGGAGCGCAAGGACCGCCGCCAGGTGATCCACGGCCCGCTGGAATTGCTCCGCGCGATCCTCGAGGAGGGCGAGAAGGGCAACCAGGTCCAGCGCTACAAGGGTCTGGGCGAGATGAACCCCGACCAACTCTGGGAGACGACGCTCGACCCCGACGCCCGCACGCTTCTCCGCGTCGAGGTCGAGGACATGGCCGAGGCCGATGATCTCTTCACCAAGCTGATGGGCGACGTGGTGGAGCCGCGCCGCGAGTTCATCCAGCAGAACGCGCTGTCCGTGGAAAATCTCGACTTCTGATCGAGCGGTTGATAGCCGAATAGGAGCGGCCGGGGCATTGGTCCCGGCCGTTTTTGATTTTGCGATCGTTTTCAGAAAGGATTTTCCATGCCCAGATATTTCATGCTCGCCGCCCCTCTTGTCCTCCTTGCCGGTGCCAGCGCCGCGCAGGAAAGCGGGACATTGGCGCTCGACATCGGCGGAGCCTCTCGCAGCTACACGCTCTGGTCCGAGCAAAGCGACTGGTCGGGTTGGGGCGAGCCGCCTGCGGTCTCGGGCAGCGTGAACATCTACGCAAGGCCCGAGGAAGGTGGCGGAACCTTCGCCACCTTCACGCTGGGGCTCGATTTGATGAGCGGCGCGGTAAACGGCGCCGAGGCGAGCCTTCTGAGCCTCTCGGATGGCGAGACGACCCGGTATTTTTCCACTGACGACCAAGGCGCGCTCGCGGTCGAGCTGTCCGAGCTTTCGGTGGACGGGGAGTTCCTGTCGATCTCCGGGAGCCTCTCGGGTCAGATGGGACCGAGCCCAGACTTCGGGCGGACGGTCGACCTGTCGGAGCCACTGGCGATCTCGGGCGAGTTCGCCGTGACCCTCGGCCCGGTCGAGTGAGCACCGCGGTCCCGTACTTCGCGGACATCCCCTGACCTGCTAGGCTGAGATCTCCGGGACCCGCTCGGTCCCGGGATTTCAGCCAGCGCGCCCAGCGCCATTTCCAAGGATCATTTCATGCGTATTGCCCTGACCGCCTGCCTCGCCGCCGCAACCCTTGCCGCCTGCGAGATGCCGGACCCCGTGCCCGTCACCCCCGACCCCGGGCTGACTTTCGTCCGGCCCTATCGCGGCGACGGCGATGCCTGCCATCTTGTCGGCGAAACCGAGCTGACCGCCAATTATCTCGACCACACCGCCGATCTGGTCGCCTGCCCGACCGGCAGCGCCGCGATGGCGAGCCTGATGGCCGAGACCGCGACGCCCCCGCTCTTCCAGACCGAGAACTTCACGCTCTTCAGCGTCAGCCGGGAAAAGACCTACCGCAGGCGCTTGCCGCTTTCGCCGTCGAAGAACAGCGCGTCCGAGGGATCGAAGCGCAGCTGCACCGTTGCGCCTTCCTCGATCTCCTCGTCGGCGCGGGTCTCGACCACGATCCGCGCGCCCTTGCCGTCGACGAGGTAATCATAGGCGACGCCTCCGAGCCGCTCGCGAATGTCGAGGGTCAGCGGCGACGGGCCCGGCTCGACCGTGAGGTGCTGCGGGCGCAGACCGACATGAACGGCGGTGCCGTCCGCGGGCAGGTTCACAGGCGCATCGACCGGGGTCTCGCCCAGAAGCGGCGCATCGACCTTGCCGCCCCGCACGGTGCCTTCGATGAAGTTCATCGACGGCGAGCCGATGAAACCCGCGACAAAGCGGTTGTCGGGATCGTTGTAGAGCGTCATGGGCGAGCCGACCTGTTCGATATGGCCCGCGCGCAGAACCACGATCTTGTCGGCCAGGGTCATTGCCTCGACCTGGTCGTGGGTGACGTAGATCATCGTCGCGCCGATCTCCTTGTGCAGGCGCGCGATCTCGACCCGCATGTCGACGCGCAGCTCCGCATCGAGGTTCGAGAGCGGCTCGTCGAAGAGAAAGACCTCGGGTCCGCGCACGATGGCGCGGCCGATGGCGACCCGCTGCCGCTGGCCGCCGGACAGCGCCTTGGGCTTGCGTTTCAGGTAGTCGCCAAGCTTCAGGATGCGCGCGGCCTCGGAGACCTTGGACTTGATCTCGTCCTTCGGATGGCCGGTCATGCGCAGGCCGAACCCCATGTTCTCCTCGACCGTCATGTGCGGATAAAGCGCGTAGGTCTGAAACACCATCGCGACACCACGGTCGGCGGCATCGACGCGCGTGACGTCGCGCGAGCCGATGAAGATCTTGCCGTCGGAGGTCTCTTCGAGACCCGCGATCATGCGCAGAAGCGTGGACTTGCCGCAGCCCGACGGCCCGACGAAGACGCAGAACTCGCCCTCGTCGATCTCGAGATCGAGCCCGTGGATCACCTCCACGTCGCCGTATCGTTTCACCGCCTTCTCAAGGGTCACGCCGCTCATTCTGGTCTCCTCCCAGGGGTCAAGGATCAGTCCGGGTACTGCCAATCGGCAGCCGCCGCGGCGATCTGTCGTGCGGTTTCGCAGAGCGCGGGGCGCAGCTCCGCCAGGTCTTCAAGGCTTTTCCGGCGGGTCTGGCCGGTGATCGACAGCGCGCCCCGGACCCGGCCGGATGGCGAGAGGATCGGCGCGGCGATGCAGACGATGCCCGTCTCGTGCTCTTCGCGGTCGAAGGCGATCCCCTCCTCGCGGATCACCTGCGCCTCCGCCTCGAAGGCCGCGGGCGAGGTCAGCGTCGTGTCGGTATATCTGTGCCAGCTCTGCAGCTTGAGCGCCTCGGCGCGCTCGGCTTCGGGCAGATGCGCGAGCATCGCCTTCCCGACGCCGGTGCAATAGCCCGGGCCGATCTTGCCGGCTTCGGAATACATCTCGACCGGATGCACGGCGTTGCGCTTGTCGACATAAAGCACCTGCCCACGGTCGAGCTGCGCAAGGTGGATGGTCTCGCCGACCCGCGCGGAGAGCGCATCGAGGAACGGCCGCGCGATTGGCGCCAGCGTCGCCCGCGACCACGCGATATGGGCAAGCTGCACCAGCCTCAGGCCCGGCGCGTAGGTGCCCGTCTCCTCGTCATGGGCGAGCATTCCCTGGCTCGTGAGGGTCTGCAGCAGGCGGTAGAGCGTGGCCTTGGGCCAGGGCGACACCGCCAGGAGATCGGAAAACCGGACCGGCTTGCCCTGCCGCGCCACGAGCTCGAGCGCGTCGAGCGCCTTGCCGACCGTCCCGTCGCCGCTACCTTTGCGTTCTCCCATGGCGTTCATTCCGCCTCTCCCTTTCGCGCTTAGCCAGATCGAGCCGACCGGAAGCGCAGTGTTGACAGCCATACCCCGACTCGCTCATAGTTTCAATAGTTGGACAACAAGTTTCAAATATTGGAACTTCCAGCATTTGAGCTAAGGGAGGATTTCATGCTCAAGACCCATCGCATCGCCGCAGCGGCGCTTGCGGCCACGACGGCGCTCTCGATGCCGGCCGTGGCGCAGGAGCTGTCTGGCACGCTCAAGATTTTCTCGGACATGTCGAACCCCGCGCCGCGCGCGGTGATGGAGGACATGGCCGCACGGTTCGACGAGATGCATCCGGACCTCACCGTCGAGGTCACGATCATCGACCGCGAAGCCTACAAGACCCAGATCCGCAACTTCCTGACGGCCAACCCGCCGGATGTCGCCAACTGGTATGCCGCGAATCGCATGCGTCCCTATGTCGACGCAGGCCTGTTCGAGGACATCTCCGATCTCTGGGACGAGCCCGAGATCGCCGAGAACCTCGTCTCGACCGAAGGCGCGATGACCATCGACGGCAAGCAGTGGGGCGTGCCCTATACCTACTACCAGTGGGGCGTTTACTACCGCGAGGACATCTATAACGAGCTGGGTCTCGAAGAGCCGCAGGACTGGGAGACCTTCAAGTCGAACTGCCAGGCGATCCTCGATTCGGGCCGGAAGTGCTTTACCATCGGCACAAAGTTCCTGTGGACCGCTGGTGGCTGGTTCGACTACCTCAACATGCGCACCAACGGCTACGACTTCCACATGGCTCTGACCAATGGCGAGGTGGAGTGGACCGACGACCGCGTCCGCCAGACCTTCGCCAACTGGCGCGAGCTGATCGACATGGGCGCGTTCATCGACAACCACCAGTCCTACAGCTGGCAGGAAGCGCTGCCCTTCATGGTCAACGGCGAGGCCGCCGCTTACCTGATGGGCAACTTCGCAGTGGCGCCGCTGCGCGACGCCGGTCTCAGCGACGACCAGCTCGACTTCTACCAGTTCCCCGCGATCAACGCGGATGTGGAGCTGGCCGAGGACGCGCCGACCGACACTTTCCACATCCCCTCGGGTGCCGAGAACAAGGATGCCGCGCGCGCCTTCCTGCGCTTCGTGGTCTCCGCCGACAACCAGACCCAGATCAACGCGGGCGACGCGCTGGGTCAGCTTCCGGTCAACGCCTCGTCCTCGGTCGATGACGACGAGATGCTGAAGCAGGGCTTCGAGATGCTCTCGTCGAACAGCCCCGGCGGCGTGGCGCAGTTCTTCGACCGCGACGCGCCCGCAGAGATGGCGTCGGTCGCGATGGAAGGCTTCCAGGAGTTCATGGTCTTCCCGGACAATCTCGACGACATCCTCGGACGTCTCGAGCAGGCGCGTCAGCGCATCTACTGATCCCTGAACGCGGCGCGGGCGGCCCTCGGGCGCGCCCGCGTTCCAAGCCCGGCGCCGCCCCGGTGCCGTGCGCCCCTTTCCGCGGGAGCCACAGCCATGACCACGGCCACCTTGCCCGACACCGATCCTGACCGGAACGGCTGGATCAAGCGTCACCGGATGATCCTCGCGCCGATGCTGTTTCTCGCCCCCGGCGCGCTCTTCTTCCTGCTCTACGTGATCTTCCCGATCTTCCAGAGCTTCCATGTCAGCTTCTACCGCTGGGACGGGCTGAGCGATCCGGAGTTCGTGGGCTTCGCCAATTACCAGGAGCTCGGCACCGACCGCGCCTTCGAGGTGTCGCTCTGGAACAACCTGAAATGGCTCCTTCTCTACCTTCTGGCCATCCCGGGCGGGCTTTTCATCGCGCTCTTCCTGAACCAGACCGTGACCGGCATCCGCATCTACAAATCGCTGTTCTTCTTCCCGTTCGTGATCAGCCAGGTGGTCGTGGGCCTCGTCTTCACCTGGTTCTACGACCCGACCTTCGGGCTTCTGAACATCCTGCTCGACGGGATCGGGCTCGGGCCGATCAACGTGCTCGGAGACCCGACGCTTGCGACCTACGGCATCATCGCCGCCGGTCTCTGGCCGCAGATCGCCTATTGCATGATCCTCTATCTCACCGGTCTGAACGCGGTCGATCCCGAGCAGATCGAGGCCGCGCGGCTCGACGGTGCCAAGGGGCTGCGCATGCTCTGGCACGTGATCCTGCCGCAGTTGGCGCCTGCAACCTTCATCGCCTTCGTCGTGACGATCATCGGGGCGCTCCGCAGCTTCGACCTGATCTCGATCATGACCAATGGCGGCCCGTTCGGATCGACCCGCGTCCTGAGCTTCTACATGTTCGAAAAGGCGCTCTCCGAATACGGTTTCCGCATGGGCTACGGCGCGGCCATCGCCGTCGTGCTCTTCCTCATCATGCTCGTCTTCATCGCCTACTTCCTGTGGTCGATGTGGCGCCAGGAACGGGGGCACTGAGCCATGTATCCCAGACCCATCCAGCAGGCACCGCGCGGCGCGCAGATCGCCTATCAGTCGATGATCCCGGTGGCGCTGATCCTGTGGCTCCTGCCGCTGATCGCGGTGGCGATCTTCTCCATCAAGCCCGACGGCGATTTCACCACCGGCAATTACTGGGGCTGGCCGTCGCAGTTCGAGGGCGGGGCCAACTACTCCAAGGTCTTCTTCGAAAGCGACATGCCGCGCTACCTCTGGAACTCGGTCCTGATCACGGTGCCGACGGTGATCGGAGCGGTGGCCTTGTCCTGCATGACGGGCTTCGCGCTGGGCGTCTACAAGTTCCGCGGCAACCTGTGGATCTTCTTCATGTTCGTCGCGGGCAATTTCGTGCCCTTCCAGATCCTCATGGTGCCGGTGCGCGACCTGACGCTCGATCTCGGTCTCTACAACACCAAGATGGGGCTCGTGCTCTTCCACATCGCGTTCCAGACCGGGTTCTGCACGCTCTTCATGCGAAACTTCATCCGCGGCCTGCCCTTTGAGTTGATCGAGGCCGCGCGGGTCGAGGGCGTCGCCGAATGGCGCATCTTCGTCTTCGTCGTCCTGCCGCTGATGAAGCCCGCGATCGCGGCGCTCTCGGTGCTGATCTTCACCTTCATCTGGAACGACTATTTCTGGGCGGTCGTGCTGACCCAGGGCGCCGAAAGCCAGCCGGTCACCGCGGGCATCACCAGCTTCAACGCGCAGTATCGCGCCGCCTATCACCTGATGAGCGCGGGCAGCATCGTCGCGGCCCTGCCGCCGGTGGCGATGTTCTTCCTGATGCAGCGCCACTTCATCGCCGGGCTGACGCTGGGCGCCGTGAAATGATCGACACCTATCGTCTCGACGATACGAGGCAGACGCTCATCCTCGCCAGCCGGGGCGGGCGTCTGCCCGAGGTGATCTACTGGGGGCCGCCGGTTGCCTCCGGGCTCGAGGCCGAGATCGCCCGCGCCTCTTTGCGCGACGTGACCGGAGGTATGCTCGACCAGCACCCCGATCTCTCGATCTGCCCGGAAGAGAGCCAGAGCTTCCCCGGCCAGCCGGGCCTCATGGCGCGGTCCCTTGGCGGCGCGCCGCTGCGGCCTGCCTTCCGTCTGATCGAGGCCCGCTGCGACGGCACGCGGCTGGAGATTGCCGCGCGGGACGAGGCCCTCGGTCTGAGCTACTCGGCCGAGCTGGCGCTTGATCCGGACACCGGCATGCTGACCGCGCGCGCGGCGCTCGGTGCGGACGCGCCGATCCTCGTAGACTGGCTGGCCGCACCGGTGCTTCCGGCCTCGGACGCCTGTGCCGAGATGATCGATTTCGCCGGCCGCTGGTGCGGCGAGATGCGCCCGGTCACAACACCCTGGTCCGCCGGTATCCGCCTGCGCGAAAGCCGCACCGGGCGGACCGGGCACGAGCATCTGCCGCTTCTCTACCTGCCCGAACGCGGCACGACCAACACCGGCGGCACCGCCACCGCGCTGCATTACGGCTGGTCCGGCGGACACCGCATGGTGGCCGAAGAGCTTCCCGATGGCCGACGCCAGGTCCAGTTCGGCAACGCCATGGGGTCCGAGACCGCGCCCGGCACCCGGTTCGAGACCGCGACGCTCTATGCCTGCCGCTCCGAGACCGGCCTCAACGGCTGCGCCGCGACCTTCCAGCGCCACCTCCGCGACCGCATCATCACCTGGCCCAAGCCGGACGCGCCGCGCCCGGTGCATTACAACTGCTGGGAAGCGATCTATTTCGATCATTCGCTGCCCGCGCTGAAAGAGATCGCCACCCGCGCCGCCGCGCTCGGGGCCGAGCGTTTCGTGCTCGACGACGGCTGGTTCGGCACCCGCGACGATGATCGGCAGGCGCTGGGCGACTGGGTTGTCGATGCGCGCAAATATCCCGACGGGCTGGGTCCGCTGATCGACCATGTCCATGCCGAGGGCATGAGCTTCGGGATCTGGTTCGAGCCGGAGATGGTAAACCCCGAGAGCGACACCTTCCGCGCCCATCCCGACTGGGCGCTGGGCCCTGCCGAGCAGACGCTCGGACGGCAGCAGATGGTGCTCGACCTGTCGAACCCCGAGGTCACGGACTACCTTTACGACCGGATCGCCGCGGTCCTCTCGGCGCATGAGATCGACTACATCAAGTGGGATCACAACCGGGTCCTGCCCGCGCCCGACGCCGCGCAGACGCGCGGCATCTATGCGCTGCTCGCACGGCTCCGGGCCGATTTTCCGCAAGTCGAGATCGAGAGCTGCGCCTCGGGCGGCGGCCGGATCGATTTCGGCATCCTCGAACAGTGCCAGCGCGTCTGGCTCTCGGACAGCAACGACGCGCTCGAGCGCATCCGCATCCAGCACGATGCCGCGCTGCTCCTGCCGCTCGTTGTCACCGGCAGCCATGTTGGTCCGCGAACCTGCCACAGCTCGGGACGCGTCCTGCCGATGATCACCCGCGCCTGGACCGCCGCCCAGCGCCACATTGGCTTCGAGATGGACCCCCGCGAACTGACCGAGGACGAGGCCGCGACCCTGACCGAGGTCACCGCCTGGTGGAAAGCCAATCGCGACTGGCGCGCCCGCGCCGACATCCTGCGCCTCGACAGCGCCGATCCGTCCGTGACCGCCGAAGAGCAGCTTGCCGAGGACGGGTCCCGCTTCGTCGTCTTCGCCGCAAGGACAGCCACCAGCGACCAGATCTCTCCGCGTCCGCTGCGCCTGACCGGGCTTGATCCCGACGCGCGCTACCGCATCCGGCGGCTCGACACGACCGACACGCCGCCGGGTCTCAGCCGCGGCGAGGTTGCGCTCGCACAAGGCCCGCTTGAACTCGACGGCGCCTATCTCATGGCCCAGGGCGTCACCCTGCCCTGGAGCTTCCCCGACAGACTTCACGTCCTCGAAGGAGAACGTCTATGACCAAGGAACGCCGCAGCCGCGGCTGGTACGGCAAGCTCGACAAGGACGGCTTCATCCACCGCTCCTGGATGAAGAACCAGGGCTTCCCGGACCACGCCTTCGACGGCCGCGCGATCATCGGTATCTGCAACACCTGGTCCGAGCTGACCCCCTGCAATGCCGGTCTTCGCGATCTGGCCGAGGCGGTGAAGCGCGGCGTCTGGGAGGCAGGCGGCTTTCCGGTCGAGTTCCCGGTGACGAGCCTCGGCGAGACGCAGATGAAGCCGACCGCCATGCTCTTCCGCAATCTCCTCGCGATGGATGTCGAGGAATGCATCCGCGCCTACGGCATGGATGGTGTCGTCCTCCTGGGCGGCTGCGACAAGACCACGCCGGGGCAGCTGATGGGCGCGGCCTCGGTCGACCTTCCCGCCATCGTCGTGTCCTCGGGCCCGATGCTGAACGGCAAGTGGAAGGGCGACGATATCGGCTCCGGCACCGATGTCTGGAAGTTCTCCGAGGCGGTGCGCGCGGGCGACATGTCCCTGCAGGACTTCATGGCCGCCGAGTCGGGCATGTCGCGCTCGGTCGGTGTCTGCATGACGATGGGCACCGCCTCGACCATGGCGTCGCTGACCGAGGCGATGGGCCTGTCGCTGCCCACCAATGCCGCGCTTCCCGCGGTCGATGCCCGGCGCAAGGCGCTCGCGCATCTGACCGGCAAGCGTATCGTCGAGATGGTGGACGAGGATCTGAAACCCTCGGACATCCTGACGAAAGAGGCCTTCCTGAACGCCATCCGCGCCAATGCGGCGGTGGGTGGGTCGACCAACGCGGTGGTGCATCTTCTGGCCATCGCGGGCCGGGTCGGCGTCGAGCTGACGCTCGACGATTTCGAGAAGGGCTCCGAGATCCCGCTTCTGGCCAACTGCATGCCCTCGGGCAAATACCTGATGGAGGATTTCTGCTACGCGGGCGGGATGCCGGTGGTGCTGCGCGAGCTTGCCGAACATGGCGCGCTGTCACCTGCGACCACGGTGCTCGGCAAGGACATCTCGGCCTATGCCGAGGGTGCCGAATGCTACAATCGCGACGTGATCCACGCCTGGGACGCGCCGGTGAAACCGGCGGCGGGCCTCCGGGTGCTGCGCGGCAACCTCGCCCCGAACGGCGCGATCGTGAAGCCCTCTGCCGCCACCGACCGACTTCTGGAACACGAGGGCGAGGCCTTCGTCTTCGAGACTATCGAGGACCTCAAAGCCCGGATCGACGACGAGGATCTGCCGGTCACCGCCGACACCATCCTCGTGCTCAAGGGCTGCGGTCCCAAGGGCTATCCGGGCATGCCCGAGGTCGGGAACATGCCGATCCCGCGCAAGCTGGTGCGCGAGGGGGTGCGCGACATGATCCGCGTCTCGGACGCCCGCATGTCCGGCACCGCCTTCGGCACCGTCATCCTGCATGTCTCGCCCGAGGCGCAGGCCGGTGGCCCGCTCGCGCTGGTCAGGACCGGCGACCGCATCCGCGTCTCGGCCAGCGCAGGCGCGCTCGAGCTTCTGGTGTCCGAGGACGAGCTCGAAAAACGCCGCGCCGACTGGCAGCCCGAGCCTCCGCGCTACGAGCGCGGCTACGCGAAGCTTTATGTCGATCATGTCCTGCAAGCCGACCGCGGCGCCGATCTCGACTTCCTGGTCGGCAAGGATACACGACCCGTGACGAGGGAGAGCCACTGATGTCCGCAACCGCCATCTATCCCGATCTCGACGGCGCGTCCGTCTTCATCACCGGCGGCGGCTCGGGGATCGGCGCCGACCTGACCGAAGGCTTCCTGCGCCAGGGGGCGAAGGTCGCCTTTGTCGGACGCTCGGACGCCTCGGATTTCGTCGACAGGATGGAGACCGAGACCGGAAACCGCCCGCTCTTCATCCAATGCGACATCACCGACATCCCGGCGCTTCAATCCGCGATCAACCAAGCAACTGAAGCACACGGACCGATCACCGTGCTCGTCAACAACGCCGCCAACGACAAGCGCCATTCGACGCTCGAGGTCGACGAGGCGTTCTGGGATTGGTCCCAGTCGATTAACGTCAAGGCCTATTTCTTCGCCTGCCAGGCCGTGATCCCGGGCATGAAAGAGGCTGGTGGCGGGTCCATCGTGAATTTCAGTTCGATCAGCTACATGATGGGCAACGCTGGATACCCTGCGTATACAACGGCGAATTCCGGCATCAACGGCATGACCCGGAGCCTCGCGCGTGAGTTCGGCCCGGACCGCATCCGAGTCAACGCGCTGGCACCCGGCTGGGTGCTCACGCAGAAACAGCTCGACCTCTGGGCCGATCCGGACTCGCTTGCGGCGCATCTCGACCGCCAGTGCCTCAAGGATCATCTGAAGCCCGTCGATATCGTCGAGCCGACCCTGTTCCTGGCATCCAAAGCGAGCCGCATGATGACTGGGCAGGCCATGGTGGTCGATGGCGGCGTGGTGGTGACGGGCTGATGCAGACACCGGATTGGATCGCCGTCGATTGGGGGACATCGAACCTCAGGGTCTGGCTGATGCGCGAGGACGGGACGCCGATCGCGGCGCGGACCGGCGATCGCGGGATGAATAGCCTGACCCGCGACGGGTTCGAGCCGGCGCTCCTGGAGCTTGTCTCCGACGATCTGCCCTCCACGGGGCCGGTGCCCGTCATCGTCTGCGGCATGGCCGGGTCGCGCCAGGGCTGGGCCGAAGCGCCCTATCGCGCCGTGCCCTGCCCGCCCCCGGGCCTGGCCGAGGCGACGGCGGTTCAGACCGCCGATCCGCGCCTCTCGGTCCGCATTCTGCCCGGCATCAAGCAGGACAAACCCGCCGATGTCATGCGCGGCGAGGAAACCCAGATCGCGGGTGCCTTGCAGCTGCGCCCGGGCTTCGACGGGGTGATCTGCCTGCCCGGCACCCACACGAAATGGGCGCATGTCAGCGCCGGTGAAGTCGTGAGCTTCCGCACCTTCATGACCGGCGAGATCTTCGCGCTTCTCGCCAAGAGCTCCGTCCTGCGCCACTCGGTCGATACCGACGGATGGGACGACGCCGCCTTTGCCGACGCGGTCTCGGATGGCATGTCGCGCTCGACGCCCCTGAGCGCCGATCTCTTCTCGCTGCGCGCCGAGGCGCTCCTGCACGACCTGTCGCCCGCCCGCGCGCATGCGCGGCTCTCGGGGCTTCTGATCGGGCTCGAACTCGCTGGCGCCCGGCCCTACTGGCTCGGTCAGGAGATCGCGATCTGCGGGTCCGGCGGCCTGTCGCGCGCTTACGCCGCGGCCCTCAAGGCCCAAGGCGCAGAGACCCACATCCTCGATGCCGAGGAAACCACGCTGGCTGGCCTCACCGCCGCCTATCGCTCGCAGAAGGAGCCGTCCACATGAGCCGCCCGATCATCGCGATCCTCCGGGGCGTGACACCCGACGAGGCCGTGCCGATCTGCACCGCGCTGATCGAGAACGGCATCACCCGGATCGAAGTGCCGCTCAACTCGCCGGACCCGTTCGATAGCATCGCCGCGATGATCGAGGCGCATGGGCAAGACGCGCAGATCGGCGCGGGCACCGTCCTCGACACCGACTCGGTCGCGCGGCTCGCCGGGATCGGCGCGCGGCTCGTAGTCTCGCCTGACTGCAATCCTTCGGTCATCGCGGCGACGAAATCGGCGGGGCTTCTTTCGTATCCCGGGGTGATGACCGCGACCGAGTGCTTCACCGCGCTCCGGCACGGTGCCGACGGGCTCAAGTTCTTTCCCGCCTTCAAGCTCGGTCTCGACGGGTTCCAGGCGCTCTCGGCGGTACTGACGCCCGACGCCGAGACCTATGCCGTGGGCGGCGTCGGGCCCGAGGATTTCGCGGCATGGCGGCAGGCCGGGATCTCGGGCTTCGGGATCGGCAGCGGCATCTTCAAGCCGGGTTTCAGCGTCGAGGATGTCGCCGCCCGGGCCCGCGCGCTGGTCGAGGCCTGGGACGCGACGGAGCGGTCATGAAGCGCACTCTCGGCACCTGCTACTACCCCGAACACTGGCCGCGCGACATCTGGGAGGAAGACGCCGCCCGCATGGTCGCCTCGGGCCTGACATGGGTCCGGATCGGCGAGTTCGCGTGGAAGCGGATCGAGCCTGAGCCGGATGTCTTCGACTGGGGCTGGCTCGACGACGCGATCGAGGTGCTGGGTGCAGCGGGCCTCAAGATCATCCTCGGCACGCCCACCGCGACCCCGCCGCGCTGGATGCTCGACCGGCATCCCGACATGCTCGCCGTGGACGCGCAGGGCCATCCCCGCAAGTTTGGCTCCCGGCGGCACTACTGCTTTTCGCATGACGGCTACCGCCAGGACTGCCGCCGCATCGTCACCCATCTCGCCGACCGCTACGGGCGCAACCCGCATATCGCCGCCTGGCAGACCGACAACGAATACGGCTGCCACGACACGATCCTGAGCTGGTCCGACGCCGCGCGCCGCGCTTTCCGCGACTGGCTCGCCCAGCGCTACCAGTCGACCGAGGCGCTCAACCGGGCCTGGGGCAATGTCTTTTGGTCGATGGAGTATGACAGTTTCGACGAGATCGACCTGCCGAACCTGACCGTGACCGAGCCGAACCCGGCCCATGTCCAGGCCTTCCGGCGCTTCTCCTCGGATCAGGTCGTCCGCTTCAACCGCGTCCAGACCGAGATCCTGCGCGCCCGCACCGACGCGCCGCTTCTGCACAATTACATGGGGCGCGAGACCGGCTTCGATCATTTCGACGTCGGCGCCGATTTCGATATCGCCACGTGGGACAGCTATCCGCTGGGGTTTCTCGAGGATCGCGTCGGCGCGACACCCGAACGCCAGCGCCGCTACGCGCGGCAGGGCGACCCAGATTTCCAGGCCTTCCACCACGATCTTTACCGCGCCGTCGGGCATGGCCGCTGGTGGGTGATCGAACAGCAGCCCGGCCCGGTGAACTGGGCGCCCTACAACCCCTCGCCCCTGCCCGGAATGGTGCGCCTCTGGACCTGGGAGGCCTTCGCCCACGGCGCCGAGGCGGTGTGCTATTTCCGCTGGCGGCAGGCCCCGTTTGCGCAGGAACAGCTCCATTCCGGCCTTCTCCGCCCCGACAGCGAAGCCGCACCGGGTCTGGCCGAGGCCCGCCAAGTGGCCGACGAATTGCTCGACGCGCCCGAGGTCGCGCCTCTTCAGGCCACCGTCGCGCTGGTCTTCGACTATGACGCGCTCTGGTCGTGGGAGGTCCAGCCGCAGGGGCGCGGCCTCAGCGGGTTCGACCTGCTTCTCGACACCTATCGCGGATTGCGGCGTCTGGGGATCTCGGTCGATATCCTTCCGCCCTCGGCGGATTTCGACGGCTATCGCGCCATCCTCGCGCCGGGTCTCGTCCGGATGTCGGACGCGCTGAAAGAGCGGCTGGCCTCATTAGGCGCGGCGCTTCTTCTCGGTCCCCGAAGCGCGGCGCGCGATGCCGATTTCACCATTCCCGTGCCCCTGCCCCCGGCCCTGCCCGGGCTCGACGTCACCGTATCGCGGCTCGAAACCCTGCGGCCGGACATGCCGGTGCCGCTCACGGGTGGCGGGCATGCGAAACACTGGCTCGAAGAGCTGGAGGGAACGGCAGAGACGGTTCTCGCCACGGAGACCGGCGCACCGGTCGCGATGCGCCGTGGCGCGACGACCTATCTGGGCGCGTGGCTCGACGAGGCCGCGATGATCCGGTTCGTCGCCGATTGGCTGGCCGAGGCCGGCGTGGAGACGATGACGCTGCCGGAGGACATCCGCATCCGCGACACGGCGACCGAGCGCTTCTGGTTCAACCACGGCCCAGAGACGGTCGAGACCGAGGTCGGCCCGCTTCCACCCGCGGGCGTTCTGCGCCAGCCGCTCTGATCAGGCGACCGCGTGGGCGATGGCGCAGCGCTTCCAGAGTGTTGCGAGGGCCTGCACGAGATACTCGATATCGCGGTCCGAATGCAGCGGTCCGGGGGTGAAGCGCAGCCGCTCGGTGCCCTTCGGCACGGTCGGATAATTAATCGGCTGCACGTAGATCCCGAAATCCTGCATCAGGATGTCGGCCAGCTGGCGGCACTTCACCGGGTCCTTGATCATCACCGGGATGATGTGACTTGCGTTCGGCAGATGCGGGATTCCCAGCTCATCGAGCCGCGCACGGAGCTTTTCGACCTGCTCGCGCTGGCGCATCCGCTCGGTGGCGCTTTCCTTCAGATGCGCAATCGACATCCGCGCCGCCGCGGCGACTGCCGGGGGCAGCGCCGTGGTGAAGATGAAGCCGCTGGCGAAGGAGCGGATGAAATCGCAAAGCGCCGCGGAGCCGGTGATGTAGCCACCGACGACGCCGTAAGCCTTGCCGAGCGTGCCTTCGATCAGCGTGATCCGGTCGGCCAGGCCCAGCTCTTCGCTGACACCGCCGCCGCGCGGGCCATACATGCCGACCGCGTGCACCTCGTCGAGATAGGTCATCGCGCCGTGCCTCTCGGCGACCTCGACGATCTCCTGCATCGGGCAGATGTCGCCATCCATCGAATAGACCGACTCGAAGGCGACGATCTTGGTGGCGTTGCTCGGCAGGGCCGAAAGCTTGCGGTCGAGATCCTCGGGGTCGTTGTGCTTCCAGATCACCTTGTCGGCGCGGGAATGGCGGATGCCCTCGATCATCGAGGCATGGTTCTTCTCGTCCGACAGGATCACCGCATCCGGCAGCCGCGCGCCGAGCGTCGACAGCGCCGCCCAGTTCGAGACATAGCCGCTGGTGAAGAGAAGCGCGCCCTCCTTGCCGTGCAGATCGGCCAGCTCGGCCTCAAGGAGAGCGTGCTGATGGGTGTTGCCGGAGATGTTGCGCGTCCCGCCCGCGCCGCAGCCGTGCTTCTCGACCGCATCGGTCATCGCGGCGACGACCTTGGGGTGTTGGCCCATGCCGAGATAATCGTTCGAGCACCAGACCGTGACCTCGTCGGGGGCATCCTCGTCATGGCTCCGGGCGCGCGGGAAAGCGCCGGCGCGGCGTTCAAGCTCGGCGAAGATGCGGTAATTGCCCTCCTCGCGCAATGCGTCGAGCTGGTCGGTGAACAGCGCGTCAAAGTCCATGGGAATCCTCCGTCGTCTCTTGTCTTGGGCCCGGCGCGGGCAGCATCCAGCGCCAGAGTTTCTCGTCCGGGAGCGGCAGCACCAGGAACCAATGCTCCAGAAGTGCCAGCGCGGTGATCGCCGCGAGCAGCGCGAACTCGAGCTCGCGCATCGGATCGCTCGCCCCCCAGAGCCGCTCGAGCCAGCAGGCCATCGCGAAACTTAGGGCCGTCACCGAGATCGGGAACAGCCAGTTGAGCGGCGCCTGCCGGAAATGGCTGGGAAGATGGGCGAGCGCCCTGGGCAGGAACTCGGTCTGAAATTTCGGCACGCCGAGAAACAGGTTCACCTGCGCCGAAACGCGCGCGAAGAAGAGGACCGCGAAGGTCCAGAAGGCCAGCTGGTTGGCCGCGCCCTGCGCGTGCAGCCCAAGCGCGATCAGCATCGCGGCAAGCGCCATCTCGTGATAGGCGATGGTCCCCCACGCGCGCAGGAAGCGCTCCCATTCCGGGCGGTTCGGCGGGCAGATGCGGGTGTTGGGGCCTGTCATGACGCCGGTCAGGAAGGCCAGCTCGATCCAGCCCCAGAGTGCCAGGGCCGAGAGGAACCCCAGATAGATCGCCACTGGTCCCTGCATCGTCGCGGAGGCGAGAACGCCCCAGGCGCCGAAGGCCAGAAGCGGCGTCGCCGCGAGCGCGGCAAAGGCGCCGCGCCCCTCCCTGTCCGCCCAGCGGACAAGCGCGAGGATCGCGCCGGTGGAGAACCACCAGGCGAAGAGCGCCACGAGCGCTCCGATCCAGGGATCGCTCAGCATCTCCACCGGACCGGATTTTGAACCGAAATCCGCGCGATTTCCGGTCCGGAAATCGGCACCTGGCGGCGCCGGCTCAATAGACCGGCTCCAGCCGGGTGCTCTCGGGCACGCGGTGCTTGACCGACGGGATCGTGTAGAGCGCCGCGAAACAGCCCGCCGCCTTGAGCGAGTTGATCGCTTGGCGCCAGCGCCCGGCGAGCCCGCCATCGCGCTTGCCCTCGGCGATCGCGACATTGGCCCGCTGCAGCGCCTCGAGCGTCCGCTGCCAGCGCGGATGCTCGATATCGAGCGTGATCGGGAAAATCTGCTCGGAGAGCTTCGAGGTCTTGGTGAACACCTCGTGCGCATACCAGTCCGGGTCCACGCCCAGCGCCTTGTGAAAGGCTGGACGCTGATGATCGCGCACATACATGGTCGCGTAGACCGCCGTCAGGAAGAACTTGATCCAGAACACGTTGACCCCCGAGGTCAGCTTGGGATCGGTTTTCATCAGGAGCGCGAAGGCCTCGCCGTGGCGGAACTCGTCGCCGCACCATTCCTCGAACCATTTGAAGATCGGGTGGAAGCGGTGCTCGGGATGGGCCTGCAGGTGGCGGAAGATCGTGATGTAGCGCGCGTAGCCGATCTTCTCGGAGAGATAGGTCGCGTAGTAGATGAATTTCGGCCGGAAATAGGTGTATTTCTTCTTCTGCGTCAGGAAGCCCAGGTTCACCGCCACGCCCGCTTCGCGCAGCGCATCGTTGATGAACCCAGCATGGCGCGCCTCGTCGCGGGCCATGAGCTGAAAGAGCTGGACGATATCGCCGTTCTTGCCGCGCCGCTTCATCTCCTTGTAGAGAACGCAGCCCGAGAACTCGGCAGTGCAGGACGAGATCAGGAAGTCGATGAACTCCTTCTTCAGCTCCGGCTCCATCCCGTCCCAGTCGACGCGATCCCAGTCCTCGTTCTTCTTGAAATGGCCCTTGTTCGGGTCGGCCTCCATCTCCGAGATCAGGCCGTCCCAGTCGCGCCGGACGCCGCTGACGTCGATGGCATCGAGCTCGTCGAAATCGGTGGTGTAGAAGCGCGGGGTCAGGAGCGTGTTCTGCATCGCGACCTCGGTCGCGGCGGCGCTGTCGAATTTCGACTGCTCCTCCTGGATCGCCAGACCTTCCTCGACGGTGGTCGCATCGGCGCTGTGCTTCGGCATCATGTTCATAGCGTGACCTCCTCGGAGAAGGAGAACTCGCAGAGCTCCATCACCTCGAGATCACCGGTCCAGCGGGTCCAGAACCGCTCCAGCGCCGAGGCGCGCAGGATGGTGGCCTGCCGTGCCTCGCGCACGATCTCGCCGAAAGGCGCCATGATCTCGGGGCCCTCGACGGTGACTTCATCACCGGGATGGACCACGGCGCCATTGTCGAAGCGCACATGCGCGTGAAGGCTTTCGAAGCAATGGCTCACCTCGACAGTGCAGGGCACCGTTTCACGTCGTCTCGTCAGTAGTCCCATGGTCTTCCCTCCATGTTACGGCAGCAGCCTGGCGAAGGTCGCCGCATTGTCGGCGCCGAACCCCATGAGGTCCGCGCGCCATCCGGTGCTGGGATCGGTGATCGCCAGCCGTCCGTTTTCGGTCCTGATCAGCCGGATCGGGCCATCGATGGCCACCCGTGCCTTGGTCCGCTCGCGCACCAGCACCCGCTCGATCCCGGCGATGAAGCCGCCTTCCTGCGGGCCCAGATCGGCGATCACCGTGCCGGTCGCATCGAGCACCCGGGCAGCACCCGACAGATCGCCCGACAGGAACAGCACGCGCTCGGACACCACCGCGCTCTCGGGCGGCGTCGCCTCGAGCGGGCGGCCGCTCCAGACCGCGAAACCGGTGATCGCGAGCGACAGAAGGATCATCGCGAAGACGAGCCGGACCATGACCACGGGGACAAGCTCGTCTCCCGAGGTGCGGATGCGGGGGGCGGCGGTGCGCGACATCGCCCTTACTCCGCCGCCATCGCGGCGGCGGGTGCGCGCCGCGAGATGACCGGCGTCGAGACCTGCGCCTCGGCGGCTTCGGCGAGGATCCGGGCGACACGCTCGGCCTCGGGGATGCAGCGCAGCGCCGGCTGGATCGGGTTCAGCTTCCAGGGCCGGACATGCGGCCAGCAGACAAGATAGCTCAGACGGGTGTCGCCCATCGTCGAGAAGGCGATCGTTCCGGTGCCGTCCTTGCGCAGCGCCAGGTCGGCCTTGGCGAGCTGCGCGAAGGGGATGTTCAACGTCACCGTCAGCGCGGCACCGATCCGCATCGCCACCCGGCGGTTGGTGATCGTGTAGACGGTGCAGCGCGACTGGATGAACCCCACGAGACCCAGAAGGCCCAGCACCACCCCGCTCAGAAGCAGGAACGGCACCGCCGAGCCCAGGGCCTGACCGAAGGGCATCACGTCGACGACCGTGCCGAAGCGCCAGAGCGCGAGAAGGGCGAAATATCCCGCGATCCACGGCAGGCTCAGCGCCTCTTTCGAGAGCGCCCAGGCATCGGGTCGCCCCTGCCAGAGAATGCGCTCTCCCTCGGGCGGCGCCTCGGGGAGGCCCCGCACCGGTTCTACGGCGAAATCGTCGTGATGCTGCATCGGTCTTCCCCCCTCTGCGGTCTCGTCTTCAGCTGTCCCGGCAGGCTCAGAGCTGCGGGTTCAGCCGGGCTTCCGTGGCATAGAGCGTCCCACCGCCATAGAAGGCCGAGATCTTCTCTTCCTCGAGTTTGGTGACCTGCCGTGAACTGGCCGTCATCGGAACGCCTTCGAACTGGTCGGCGAAGAGCGATTTGACGATCACCTTGCCGAACCAGATGCGCGCGAAGCCCATCGGCACGAGCCGGGTGCCCGCGCCAAGCGTGCCGTCGAGCTCGATCTGCAGGTAGCGCACCAGCTGTTCGGGCTTGTCGATCCACATGTCGGTGACCATACCGACGGTCTTGCCATCGCCCGAGACCACCGGCAGCCCGCGCGGATCGAAGCCCGCGGAGACGTGGAACTCTTCCTCCGATTCCATCGGCACGATCTTCGGCGAACCATGGCCGTCGAACTCGGCCTCGTCGGCCCGCGGACACCAGGAGCCCGGGCCGACACCCGCGGCCAGCGCATCGCCCGTGGGGTCCCAGGGGAACCCGCCGCTCTCGAACGCGCGCGCCAGGGGCAGATCGGTGCGGTCGGGGTTCTGGCCCGAGGGCACGCTCTTCTCGCCACGGCCATGCGGCAGGATGAAGGTCTTGTCGTCCGGCACCGGGAAGACGCCACCGGCATCGGCCTGGCTGCCGTCATCGTCGACCAGCGGATATCCCTCGCGCTGGTTTTCGCGCTGCAGGTAGATGACCAGCCCGACGAAGAAGAAGAAGAAGATCCAGAGCGCGAGGCTCGCGAGGTCGGTGTTTCCGAGGATGTAGTCTTCAGTCATGGCGTGCTCCTCCTAGGGTCGGCTCATGTCGGGAAGTCCGCGAGGCCGAAGCCCGAGGCGGGCTCCTCCCCTGCGGTCGGGCGGCGGGTCCGCGTGACCAGAGGTCCAAGCGCCGCCAGAGTGATGAAGAGAAGGCCGATCTCGGCGTGGTAGACCACCGAGTAGCCCGTGGCCGGATCGTTGAGCGCCGCGCCGAGGTCCCCGGCCAGCCCGTGGAAGTTGACCCAGTCGCGGGTCGCCCCGCCAATGGCCGTCGACAGCCCCGCCGCGGTCGCCTGCGCCGCGCCCCAGGCGCCCAGCGCAAGACCCCGGCCCGCCAGGCCTTCGGCCGGCATGGTCATCGCGGCGGTCAGCGTCGAGATCGCAAAATAGCCGCCGCCGAAGCCGATCAGCCCCGCGCCCGCGAAGAAGAGGACCGTCGAGCCCATCGGAGCGGCGAAGATCACCAGCGAGAAGGCGACGATGCCGACCAGCACGCCCAGCGCGGCCATCCGGTAGATATTCGCCCGCCGCGCCAGCATCCGCGCCGCCAGCGCGAAGCCGCAGAGCGCCCCGGCGGCCCAAAGCGCGGTCAGGAGTGTCGTGGCGCTGACCGACAGGCCGAGAATCTCGCCGCCGTAAGGCTCGAGCAGTACGTCCTGCATGTTGAAGGCCATGGTGCCCAGGAAGACCACCGCGATCAGCCGCCCGGCGACACCGCCCCGCGCGAAATCCGCCCAGGCGTCGCGGAACTTCGGCCGCGGCGCGGCACGCTCGGCGGCGCTCATCGGACGGACGCGCTCTTGCTTCCAGAGCGCGACGAGGTTCAGCGCCACACCGGCGACAGCCGCGCCCTGCACCACGCGGATTAGCCGCAGGTCGCTGTAATCGCTGAGCAGCCAGCCGATCACCAGCGCCGAGACGCCCATGCCCACTAGGAACATCACGTAGAGAAGCGCAACCACCCGCGGCCGCGTCTCGTCCGTGGCCCGATCCGACGCCAGCGCGAGGCCGGCGGTCTGGGTCATGTGCAACCCGAGCCCGGTCATGAGGAACGCAAGAGCCGCCAGCACCTCGCCCGCGAAAGGCACTTCGTGGACGGTATCGCCCCCGAGCACCAGGAGCGCGAAGGGCATCACCGCCAGACCGCCCATCTGCCAGAGCGATCCGAACCAGAGATAGGGCACCCGCTTCCAGCCGATGGCCGACCGGTGCGTGTCCGACCGGAACCCCAGGAGCGCCCGGAACGGCGCGATCAACACCGGCAGCGCGATCATCGTCGCGACGATGGTCGCCGGAACCGACAGCTCGACGATCATGACGCGGTTGAGCGTGCCCAAAAGCATCACCGTCGCCATGCCGACCGAGACCTGGAACAGCGCCAGCCGCAGAAGCTGGCCCAGCGGCAACTCGTCCGAGGCCGCATCCGCAAAGGGCAGGAAGCGCCGGGATATGCGGGCCAATCCGCTCATCTGGCAAGCTCCAGCGCGTGGCTGATATAGAAGCCCCGCGACACCCGCCCGAGATCGGCAAGACCGGGGATGCGCCGAGCCAGCCGCGCGGGCTCATGCGGCACCATCACCGGCGAGCGATCGCCGCGCGGGAAAAGCTTGCCCGCATACCACATCGCCATCAGCGCCCGAGTCCTGGGCGCCACCGTGAACAGCACCGACCCGGACGTGCGCGCCGCCAACCCCTCGACCGCCTCGGCGATATCGGACTCGCGGTAATAGATGAGCGAGTCCATCGCCACGACATGATCGAAGCCGCCCAGATCGCTGGCCAGCATGTCCCCGGCGACGAAGCGCACACGGGTCCCATAGGCCTCGGGCAGCCGCCGCGCGGCGATCTCGAGAAGCGCGGGCGAGATATCCACCGCCACCACCTCGGCCCCACGCGCGGCAAGCTCGACAGTCAGAGGCCCCGCGCCGCACCCAGCGTCCAGAACCCGCGCGCCCGCCAGATCCTCCGGCAGCGCGGCCAGGAGCGTCGCCCGCATCGCCTCGCGCCCGGCCCGCACCGTCTCGCGAATGCGGCTCACCGGCGCGTCCGAGGTCAGACGCTCCCAGGTCCGGGTCGCGGTTCGGTCGAAATAGGTCTCGACGCGGGAACGGGTCAGCTCGTAGCTCATCAATCGAACCCCAGAAGCTCGAAGATCTCGCGATCGGGCAGCGGCTGCGGTGCCAGCGGATCGGTGCCCGCCATCAGCCGCTCCGCCAGCCGCACATATTCGACACGGGCGGCGACGATGTCCTCCTCGTCCTCCATCTCGAACAGCGTCTTCTTCTTCAGCCGCGAGCGCCGGATCGCGTCGTAATCCGGCATGTGCGCGATGCGCTTGAACCCGACCCGGTCGCAGAAGCGGTCGACCTCATCGGTGTCCTTCGACCGGTTCGCCACGCAGCCCGCGAGCCGCACCTTATAATTGGCCGACTTGGCCTGCACCGCGGCGATGATCCGGTTCATCGCGTAGATCGAATCGAAATCGTTTGCGGTCACGATCACCGCCCGGTCCGCATGCTGGAGCGGCGCCGCGAACCCGCCGCAGACCACGTCGCCCAGCACGTCGAAGATCACCACGTCGGTTTCTTCCAGCATGTGATGCTGCTTCAGAAGCTTCACCGTCTGCCCGACCACGTAGCCGCCGCAGCCGGTCCCGGCGGGCGGCCCGCCCGCCTCGACGCATTTCACGCCGTTGAAGCCTTCGGTCACGAAATCCTCGGGCCGAAGCTCCTCGGCGTGGAAATCCACCTCCTTCAGGATGTCGATCACCGTTGGCTGCAGCTGACCGGTCAGGGTGAAGGTGCTGTCATGCTTCGGGTCACAGCCGATCTGCAGAACCCGGTGACCGAGCGTCGAAAACGCCGCCGAGAGGTTCGACGAGGTGGTCGACTTGCCGATGCCGCCCTTGCCATAGACCGAGAACACCTTGGCCCCGTCGATCCGAGCATCGGCATCCTGGTGCACCTGCACCGAGCCCTCGCCATCCTGGCCGCGCAGCACCGGCGGGCTCTGGACCCGCCGCGCTTCGAGACCCGCCGCCTCGCGCAGCGCCGCACGCCGGGCCGGGGGTTGCTTGTGATCGAGCGGGCTCATCGCGCCAACCTTTCCGCGAAGCACAGCCCCGCATGTTTCTTCTTTTTCCAAATACGCAAAACCGCTGACCGCCCGCGCGCCGCGCCCCGGAGCCTTGCGCCCACGGGACGGCGGGCGGGGCGAGGGGCGTAAGCCCGAGCGCCGATCCGGCGTCCTGAAAGGGTCCCGCTCATTCCGCCGCCACCCCTTCCATCCGGTCTTCCAGCGCATCCGCCGCCGCTTCCAGCGCCGCCAGCGTCTCCGCGTCCGGCGCCCAGTAACTCCGGTCCGAGGCCTCGAGGAGCCGGTTCGCCATCCGGCTCGACGCCACCGGGTTCAGCGCCGACAATCGCGCACGCATCTCCGCGTCGAGCACGAAGGTTTCCGAAAGCCGCTGGTAAACCCAGGGCTCCACGCCCCCGGTCGTCGCCGACCAGCCCATCGTGTTGGTGAAGGCCGCCTCGATCTGGCGCACGCCCTCCGACCCATGCCGGAGCATGCCCTCGAACCATTTCGGATTGAGCGCCCGGCTCCGGGTCTCGAGCGCCACCTGGTCCGACAGCGTCCGCACCTTGCCCGCGCCACGGGTGGTGTCGGAGATATAGACCGCCGCCTCTTCGCCCCGCGCCCGCTTGACCGCCCGCGAGATGCCGCCCAGCGTGTCGAAGTAATGGTCGACCGTCGTGACGCCCAGCTCGACCGATTCCAGGTTCTGATAGGCCAGTTCCACATCGCGCAGCGCCTGCTGCAAGAGCGCGGGATTGGCCTGCGCCTTGCCGTTCGGCCCATAGGCCCAGCTCTTCCGCGCCTCGTAGGCATCGGCCAGCTCATCCTCGTCACCGAAGGACGAGCTCTCGACAAGCTGGTTCACGTTCGACCCATAGGCCCCTTCGGCATTCGAGAAGACGCGCAGCGCGGCCTTCTCGAGCGACACGCCGGCACTCGCCGCGTAATCCTCGGCATGGGCCTTCACGAAGTTCATCTCGCGCGGCTCATCCGCCTGCGCCGCCTTCAACGCCGCCTCCGCCAGCATCCGGGTCTGGAGCGGCAGAAGATCGCGGAAAATGCCCGAGAGCGTCATCACCACGTCGATCCGCGGCCGCCCGAGCGCGTCGAGCGGCACGAGATCCGCCCCTGACAACCGCCCGAAACTGTCGAAGCGCGGCACCGCGCCGATCAGCGCCAGGGCCTGCGCCAGGGGCGCGCCGTCCGACTTGATATTGTCCGACCCCCAGAGCACAAGCGCAACCGAGCGCGGCACCTGACCGTGGGTCTCCAGAAGCAGCGCCGCCTGCCGCCGCCCCTCTTCCATCGCAAAGGCGGTGGGCATGCGGAACGGGTCGAAGGCGTGGATATTGCGCCCGGTCGGCAGGATCTCGGGGCTGCGGATCAGGTCCCCGCCCGGCACCGGTTTCACGAACCGCGCTTCGAGCGCCGCGAGGATCCCGTCGATCTCGCCGGAGCCGCCCAGCGCAATCCGCGCCGCCTCCGCCCGCTCGGATTCCTCGAAATGGGACAGGTAGTCCGCCTGGACCTCCGGGGCGATCTCCCGCCCCACGATGTGCAGACCCTCCGGGATCAGCGCCTCTTCGGTCTCTAGAAGACGCAGCCAGAGATCCTCGGGCGCGCCCGCCATATCCACGGCCGCGGCCTGCTCGGAGATCAGCGCGCGCAACTCCCCGTCGCGCGCATCGCCCGGGGCCAGCCCGCGCCAGCGCGTCAGGCTCTCTTTCAGCTCCATCATCCCCTTGTAGAGACCGGCCTGCGCCAGGGGCGGCGTCAGATGGGTGACCGTGACAGCCCCCGAGCGGCGCTTCGCGAGCGTCGCCTCCGAGGGGTTGTTCGCGGCATAAAGATACACATTCGGCAGATCGCCGATCAGCCGGTCGGGCCAGTCGCCCGGACCCATCCCCGCCTGCCGACCCGGCATGAACTCGAGCGCCCCGTGCATGCCGAAATGCAGAACCGCATCCGCGCCGAAGCGCCTGCGGATCCAGTCGTAGAATCCCACGAAGGCGTGGGTCGGCGCGAAGCTGCGCTCGAAGAGCAGCCGCATCGGATCGCCCTCGACCCCGAAGCCCGGCTGCAGGCCCACGAACACATTGCCGAACTGCTGACCTAGAACGAAGACGCCGCGCCCATCGGACTGGATGCGCCCCGGCGCAGGCCCCCAGGCGGCCTCGACCTCGTCGAGCCAGGCGCAATTGGCGACGATCTCCTCGGCGGGCACATGCGCGCAGATATTTGCCTCCTGGCCGAACTGCGCGGCATTGCCGCCCAGGACCGCAGCGCGTAGCGCGGCCACATCGCCGGGCAGCGCCACCTCATAGCCCCGCGCGCGCATCGCCGAGAGCACGTTCCAGAGGCTCTCGAACACGTCGAGATAGGCCGCCGTGCCCGCGGCCCCGGCATTCGGCGGAAAGCCGAAGAGCACCACCGCCACCCGCGCCTCGGCCCGCGCCTTGCGGCGGAGCGCCACCATCTTCGCGACCCGCGCCACCAATGTCTCGACCCGCTCCGGGCAGGGCGCCATCGCCCGCTCCTCGGCTCCGGGACGACAGGCGCGCGCGCATCCCCCACAACCGTCCGGTCCGTGTCGTCCCGCAAAGACCGTCGGGCAGACCGCCCCGTCAAGCTCGGGAAGCGCGATCAGCATGGTGGTCTCGATCGGCCCGAGCCCCTGGGCGCTCGCCGCCCATTGCCCGAGCGTCTGGAACTCCAGAGGATGCGCCGCGACGTAAGGCAGATCCAACTCGGCGAGGATCTCCACCGCGGCGGCGTTGTCGTTATAGGCGGGCCCGCCCACCAGACTGAACCCGGTCAGGGACACCAGCGCATCGACACGCGCGCCCTCGGGCCCGCGAAAATAGGCCTCGATCGCCGGACGCCCGTCGAGCCCGCCCGCGAAGGCCGGGATGACCCGGACGCCGCGCGCCTCGAAGCCGCGAATGACCGCGTCGTAATGGGCGGTGTCGCCCGAGAGCACGTAAGAGCGCATCATCAGGAGGCCGACGCTGCCTGCCGCACCCTCCGTCCCGGGCAGCGCCGCGGCATCGGTCGTGATCCGGCCCGGCAGATCGGGGTGGTAGAGACCGGTATCAGGATACTCCTGGGGCTCGGGCGCCGAGCCGCCGCGCCACTCTGGGCGCGAAGCATAACGGCCAATCAGGAAGCGGATCATCGCCTCGACATTTTCGTCCGAGCCGCCGAGCCAGTATTGCATGCAGAGGAACCAGGCTCGCAGATCCTGCGCCTTGCCCGGGATCAGCTTGAGGATGCGCGGCAAGCGGCGCAGCATCGCCATCTTCTTCGCGCCGCTCTCGGTGGACGGCTTCGACGACCCGCGCAGACGCTTCAACAGCGCCATCGTGGCGCTTTCAGGCCGCGCCATGTCGAGCGACCCCATCCGCGTCAGCTTCACGACCGCGGCATCCGCGATAACGCCGACCAGCGCATCCATTTCCGCGCGCCGCGCCTCGAGAACCGGCAGGACCGGCCGGATATGCTCTTCCAGGAAAAGCAGGTTCGCGATCACCATGTCGGCGCGCGCCAGACCCGTCAGCGCGGCCTCCAGCGCCTCGGGGCACTCGCCCCATTCCGCCGCCGCATGGACCGTCAGCCGCAGGCCCGGAAACTCCACTGCCAGCCGCTGACCCGCCCGCGCCACCGGTCCGGCGGCATGGGCGTCCAGCGTCAGGATCGCGACCTCGTAAGGCGCGTCAGAGATCGCCTCATCGCGCATAATGGGCCTTTGCCTCGTAGAGAAACTCGACATCGATCTCGGCGCAGCCGCGCTCGGCGGCATAGGCCTCGGTGTTGCGCCGCGCCTTGCCGCGGACGAAGAACGGGATCTTCTTCAGCTCGGTCTCGGCCGCGGGAAGCCAGACCACCGCGACCCCGCCCGGAGCGGCCTGAGCTTCTTCTTTTTCCAAATACGCACGCTCCGGCGCCGCCTGCGGACGGCCGCCGTGATGCGACGGACCCGCCGCATCATTGAACTCGAAATCCTCGCGGAACATCGCCAGAAGATGCTCTTCGAGGCCCATGACCAGCGGATGCACCCAGGTGTCGAAGAGCACGTTCGCGCCTTCGATGCCCATCTGAGGCGCGTAGCGGGCCGGGAAATCCTGCACATGGACCGGGGCGGAGATCACCGCGCAGGGAATCCCGAGGCGCTTGCCGATATGGCGTTCCATCTGGGTGCCGAGGATCAGCTCGGGCGCGGCCGCCTCGATGGCGCGCTCGACCTCAAGGTAATCGTCGGTAACGAGCGCCTCGACGCCCATCTCGCGGGCCAAGGCCCGGACGGGGCGCGCCTGTTCGCGGTTGTAGCAGCCGAGACCGGCGAGCTCGAAGCCCATCTCCTCGGTCGCGACCCGGGCCGCGGCCATCGCATGGGTGCCGTCGCCGAAGACGAAGACGCGCTTGCCGGTGAGGTAGGTGCTGTCGACCGAAGCGGCGTACCAGGGTGCCCGCAGGCGATCCTCGTCAAGCGCGGGCGCGATGTTCAGAAGTCCCGCCAGCTCCGCCACCCAATCCCGGGTGGCACCGACGCCGATCGGCACGGTTTTGGTGAAGGGAAGACCCAGCGCCCGCTCCATCCAGCGGCAGGCGCTTTCCCCGGTCTCGGGATACATCAGGACGTTGGCATGGGCGGCCCCGAGCCGGGCGATATCGGCGGGGCGCGCGCCGTAAGGCGCGCAGACATTCACCGCGACGCCCATATCCGCGAGCATCGCCGTCAGTTCGGTGATGTCGTCGCGATGCCGGAAGCCCAGCGCGGTCGGCCCGATCAGGTTGACGCTCGGCCGCTCGGTCCGGTCGCAGGGCCCGGCGAGCCTGCGGCAGATCTGGTAGAAGGTCTCGTCAGCGCCGAAATTCTCCTTGCGCTGGTAGGAGGGCAGCTCGAGCGGGATCACCGGGCAGTCGAGGCCCAGCGTCTCGGCCATGCCGCCGGGATCGTCCTGGATCAGCTCGGCGGTGCAGGAGGCCCCGACGATCATCGCCTCGGGCTGGAAGCGGGCATGGGCCTCGAGACAGGCGCGGCGGAACAGGTCGGCAGTATCGGCACCGAGATCGCGGGCCTGGAAGGTCGTGTAGGTGACCGGAGGACGGGCGCCGCGGCGCTCGATCATGGTGAAGAGCAGATCCGCATAGGTGTCGCCCTGGGGCGCGTGCAGGACGTAATGCAGGCCCTCCATCGCGGTGGCGACCCGCATGGCGCCGACATGGGGCGGTCCCTCATATGTCCAGACCGTCAGCTTCATGGCCGACCGGCTTTTTGCGTATTTGGAAAAAGAAGAAGCCTCATGCGCGGTGCTCCCTTGCCAGGAGCGCGCGGCGCCGGAGGGGGCGGGCGAAGAGCTGCGCCAGATCGCCGGCCTGTTCGTAGAAATGTACCGGCGTGAAGACCAGTTCGATGGCCCATTTGGTGGCCATGCCCTCGGCCTCGAGCGGGTTGGCAAGGCCGAGGCCGCAGACCGTCAGATCGGGCGCGGCGGCGCGGCAGCGGTCGAGCTGGCGCTCGACATCCTGTCCCTCCGACAGGGTCGGGCCGTCCGGGAGGAGGTCCAGTTCGGGCGTGAGGATTTCGCGGTGCAGGAAGGGCGTTCCGATCTCGAGCGCGCGCATGCCGCATTCGCGGGTGAGAAAGCGCGCGAGGGGGATTTCGAGCTGGCTGTCGGGAAAGAAGAAGACCGAGCGACCGTTGAGGGCCTCGGCAGCGCGGGAGACGGCGGCGCGCGCTCGCGCCCGCGGCGCCGAGGTCACCTCGTCGAAGCGGCTCTCGGATACGCCGAAGGCCTGCGCGATGGTGCGGAGCCAGAGCGTCGTGCCCTCTTCGCCGAAGGGCAGCGGTGCGGCCAGATGCTGCGCGCCGCGACGGCGCAGGGCGGCCAGCGTATCGCCGAGGAAGGGCTGGGCCAGGATCACCCTGGTGTTCGGGCCAACCCCGAAGGCGTCATCGGCGCGGCGGGTCGGCAGGACGCGGACCGGACCGACGCCCAGGCCGTCCAGAAGCGCGCGCATCTGGTCCTCGACCACGTCCGGCAGCGCGCCCACAACCAGAAGCTCGCGCGCGTCGGTCGCGGGCAGGTCCGGCACCATGGCCGCGAGGCAGGCATCCTCGCCTTGCGTGAAGGTGGTCTCGATGCCCGAGCCCGAGTAGTTCAGCACCCGCACATGCGGGGCATGCGCGGCGCTCAGCCGTTCGGCGGATTTCGCCAGATCAAGCTTGATGACCTCGGACGGGCAGGAGCCCACGAGGAAGAGGCGACGGATATCGGGGCGGCGGTCCAAGAGCTCGGCCACCACGCGGTCGAGCTCTTCCTGGGCGCAGGCGAGCCCGGCGAGATCGGTCTCTTCGAGGATCGCGGTGGCGAATCTGGGTTCGGCGAAGATCATCACACCTGCCGCCGATTGCAGCAGATGCGCGCAGGTGCGCGAGCCGACCACCAGGAAGAACGCGTCCGGCATCTTGCGATGCAGCCAGACGATGCCGGTCAGGCCGCAGAAGACCTCGTGCTGGCCGCGCTCCTTTAGGACTGGCGCGGTGCGGCAGCCGCCGCCTGCGGGAGGGGCGAAGCGCTCGGTCATGGCGCCCCCTTGCGGGCCTGGCGGAGCTTCCAGAGGAACTGCCCGGCATTGATCACATAGGTGGCGTAGGCCGCCAGGGCGAGGACCATGAGGCCGCCCTGCGTCAGCGTGCCCTGCCAGAGCGCCCAGAGATAGGCGCTGTGCAAACCGATGACGAGAAAGGAGAAAACATCCTCCCAGAAGAAGGCTTGCGCGAAAAGATACTGGCCGAAGACCACCTTCTCCCAGATCGCGCCAGTGACCATGATGAGGTAGAGCACGGCGGTCTTGAGAACGATCGACCAGGTGGCGGCGAGGTAGCCCTCGCCGGTCGCGAGGAAGCGCAGCACCAGCACCAGTGAGACCAGGAACACCGTGAATTGCAGCGGCGCCAGGATGCCCTGCACCAAAGTCCAGCGCGTGGCGTCCCGCCGGGCGCGCTGTTCTGGGGTGTAAAGCGGGGCTGACGGGGCCGCGCTCATCCTGGCATCGGCGGTGTGCGACATGGGCGATTCCGTTCGGATGGACAAAACCGAGGGTAGGTTTTCGCCTGGCCAAGTGTCAATTGTAACTTACAGTTTGGCCAATTTCATCGATTTTTCGACCCGAGCAGGCCATTCAAGCCTTTGTTTTTACTTGTTACCACCTTGAGTTGCTCAAAACTGCCGAGTCAAATTGACGGATCACGACCCCAAAGATGTCCATATCGTTTGACATTGCGCAAATGAAAGGACACCCTTGCGTGCAGTCCGATGCGGTCGTCGCGAGAGGCATCGGAGCCCAGGAGGGCTGGCATCATGTCGCAGTTGTATTCGGCCCCATGGGCTGGTCGCTCGGAGATCGCAACGCTGGCGGAAGCCGCGCTGTCGGAACTGACGGCACGGGCCCAGCGCGATCGCGATTATGCCAAGACCGCAAGCGCCGCCTGGCTGGCGGATGCCCTTCTCAGCAGACACGAATATTGCCCGAAGCGCGTCACCACGGCGCTCGACAAGCGCAAGCTTAAGCCGCGCGAGATCATCGACGACGTGTTCCCCGCCACCGCCCGCAGGCTCGGGGAGCTTTGGCGCACCGACGCGATCACCTTCGCCGAGAACTCCGTCGCCTCCGCGCGGATGCAGGCGCTGCTGGTGCATCTCGCGCCGCTCTGGGAATGCGCCGAGGACGCGCCCGGCAGCGGGCTGGCGGTCCTCTTCACCATTCCGGAACAAAGCCATCACACGCTCGGCTCGCGGATCGCCGAAGCGCAGCTGCGCGCGCTCGGGGTGTCGCTCAAACGGCTCAGCGATCCAGGCGTGGACCTGTTTTGCAAGACAGTGGCCGCGGATCCCTATGACGCCATTCTCTTCTCCTGCACCTCCGGCGGCAGCCTTGCATCCGTCCGCAGGATGATTACTCAGGCGCGCAAGCAGATCGGCGGACTGCCTCCGACCCTTCTCGGCGGGCTGGTTCTGGACCATGCGGACCAGATATGCACCCGAGCCGGAGTGACGGAAGTCTCCTCCGATCCGCGCCACGTCCTGTCCCTCTGCGCCGCAGAGAACCGCCGAAGAGAGAAAGCAACCCCCTAGATGGCCCAACGCGATATCAGCTTCTGGAATGGCGTCTCAGGCCTGGATACGGCCCCGGCCCTCCTGAGCGAGATCGTCTCCGCCGCGGCGGATGTCTCTCTCCTGGTCGCGGCCAACGACCGGGTGATCTCCGTTCAGGGCGGGCGCGAGGGCGAGCTCGGTCATCGCCTGTCCCATGCCGAGGGCCAGCCGATCACCGCCTATCTCGCCGAAGACAGCCGGGCCAAGATGACCTCCGCGCTGAAGCAGCTTCGCGAGGACGGGCAGTTCGACCGCGCCGTCGAGGTCAACCACACCGATACGAGCGGTCCGCATATCCCGGTCCGCTACCGCCTGCTGAAGATCGACCCCGACGGGACCGCGCTGCTTCTGGGGCGCGACCTTTCGGCGATCTCCGAGACGCAGGCGCAGCTGGTCGAGACGCAGATGTCGCTCGAGCAGGGCTACGAGGCCCGGCGCGAGTTCGACGCCCGCTATCGCCTGCTCCTGCGCACCGTGCGCGACGCCATCGTTTTCATGTCGGTCTCCGACGGGCGCATCCGCGACCTCAACGAACCGGCGGCGTCGATCCTCGGATCGACGCGGTCCGAGCTGCTAGACACGGTCTTCGCCGAGACGTTCGAGGACCGTAGCAAGGAAGAGTTCGCCGAGGCCGTGATGGGCGCGGCCATGTCGGAAAAGGCCGCCGGCCTGAAGCTGCGCGCGCGGCGCGTCCGCACGCCGGTTCGGGTCGAGCCGCAGGTGTTCCGCGCCGCCGGCGAGCGCGTCGTGATCGCCCGCTTGATGCGCGAGGACGACGTGGGCGCCCAGCGCGACGGCCTGGCCATCGACCTCTCGGCGCTCTTCGACAAGAGCTCGGACGCGCTCGTCTTCGCCTCGACCGGCGGGACGATCATGCATTGCAACGACGCCTTCCTCGACATGATCGACGCGGCGCATATGTCCGATGTCGCCGGGACCTCGCTGTCGCAGTTCCTCGGGCGTGGCCAGGTCGACCTCAACGTCCTGGCTGAGAACGCCAAGCGGCACGGCCAGATGCGGCTCTATTCCAGCAAGATCGTCAACGATCTCGGCGCCTCTACCGCGGTCGAGATGTCCTGCACCTATCTCAACGACCGGGCCGAGCCGGAGCTGGGCTTCGTCATCCGTGATGCCTCGCGGTCCGAGGCCGCGCGGCGCCCGTCCCTGCAGCCGACCGAGGAATCGAGCCGGAACGTCATGGAGCTCGTGGGCTCCGCGACGCTGAAGGAGATCGTCGCCGAGACCACCGACGTGGTCGAGAAGATGTGCATCGAGACCGCCGTCAGCCTGACCCGGAACAACCGGGTGGCCGCTGCCGAGATGCTGGGGCTGTCGCGTCAGTCGCTCTATGTGAAGCTCCGCAAATACGGGCTTCTGAGCCGCGAAACCGACAACTGAGCCCGCCAACCCTGTAAACAAAAGCTGACAGCGGGCGCCAGTTAGGCTTGCTCCGACTCGCGTTCCGGTGTTTTATCGGCGCATGTCTGTCAGCGAAAGTTTACATTCCCGGCAGTATCCAGAGCCCGCAGCCATGCTGAGGCTCATCAAACCCGTCACCTGGTTTCCGCCGATGTGGGCGTATCTCTGCGGGATCGTCTCGGCCGGCGTATCACCCTCGGGGCACTGGCACCTCGTGATCCTCGGCGTCCTTCTCGCAGGCCCCGTCGTCTGCGGGATGAGCCAGGCCGCGAACGATTGGTGCGACCGCCATGTCGATGCCATCAACGAACCCGACCGTCCGATCCCCTCGGGGCGCATCCCCGGTCGTTGGGGCCTCTGGATCGCCCTGGCAATGACCGTGCTCTCGCTCCTGCTCGGAGCCGCGCTCGGGACCTGGGGTCTGATCGCGACCATCGCCGCCGTTCTGTCCGCCTGGGCCTATTCGGCCGAGCCGGTCCGGCTCAAGCGCTCGGGTTGGTGGGGGCCGGGTCTGGTCGGGCTGTCCTACGAGACGCTGCCCTGGCTGACCGGAGCCGCCATCCTGTCGCAGAGCCTGCCGTCCGGTCCCGTCCTGATCTGCGCGCTTCTCTACGGAATCGGCGCGCATGGCATCATGACGCTCAACGATTTCAAGGCGCTCGAAGGCGACCGGGTGTCGGGCATCGCCTCGCTCCCGGTGACGCTCGGCCCGGTCCGCGCCGCGCGGCTGGCCTGCGCCGTGATGCTCGCGCCCCAGATCGCGGTCGCGGCACTGCTTTTCGGCTGGGACAGAGCCTTTTTCGCCGCTGCCATCCTTGTCCTGATCGCCGCACAGCTCTGGGCAATGCGGGTGCTGCTGACCGACCCCAAGGCGCGCGCGCCCTGGTATAACGGCACCGGCGTCCTGTTCTACGTCTCCGGCATGATGATCACCGCCTGGGCGATCCGGTGTCTCGAGGCGCTGCCATGACGCTCTCCTGGGCGCAGATCCTCAGGCTCGGCCTCGTGCAGATGGCGCTGGGCTCCGTCGTGGTTCTGACAACATCGACCCTGAACCGGCTGATGGTCGTCGAACTGGCGCTGCCCGCGCTCCTGCCCGGCATTCTCGTGGCGCTGCATTACGGCATCCAGATCACCCGCCCGAACTGGGGCTTCCGCTCGGATACCGGCGGCAATCGCACCCGCTGGATCATCGGCGGGATGGCGGTTCTCGCACTGGGTGGCGTCGGGGCCGCCTTGGGCGTGATCGTGCTGGAACAGAGCCTTGCTCCGGGTCTCCTGATCTCGGTCCTCGCCTATGCGCTGATCGGTCTCGGCGTTGGCGCGTCGGGTACCTCGCTCCTGGCGCTCCTTGCCACCGCGACCGCGCCGCACCGGCGTGCCGCGGCGGCGACGATCACCTGGCTGATGATGATCTTCGGCATCGCCGTGACGGCGGGCGTCGTCGGCGGGCTTCTCGATCCCTACACGCCGGCGCGGCTTCTGACGATCGTCAGCGGCGTCGCGATCGGAGCGATCCTCCTGACCGCCCTCGCCATTCACGGCATCGAGGCCCGCGTCACGCAGGCCCCCGAGCCCGAAAGCCTGCCCTTCCGCGAAGGATTGGCGCAGGTCTGGCAGGAGCCTCGGGCGCGCAATTTCACCCTCTTCGTCTTCCTGTCGATGACCGCCTATTTCATGCAGGAGCTGATCCTCGAGCCTTATGCGGGCCTCGTCTTCGGCTACACGCCCGGCCAGTCCACGCAGCTTTCGGGCGCGCAGAATGGCGGCGTGTTCCTCGGGATGGCGCTCACCGGTCTCTGCGCCACCGGTCTGCGCCTCGGCAGCCTAAGGACCTGGGTCGTCTCCGGATGTCTCGGCTCGGCGCTGGCCCTGATGAGCATCGCGCTTCTCGGTCAATCGAACGCCCCGCATCTCTTCCTGCCCGCGACCGTCGCGCTCGGCGTCTTCAACGGCATGTTCGCCGTGGCTGCCATCGGCTCGATGATGGCGCTGGCCGGAGAGGGCCGCGCCGCGCGCGAAGGCACCCGCATGGGCCTCTGGGGCGCCGCGCAGGCCATCGCCGCCGGGTTCGGCGGGCTGACCGGCGCGG
>NZ_JBHTMU010000008.1:116527-137599 GCF_042679605.1 Litorisediminicola beolgyonensis | reverse complement strand
CGCTTGCGCCCCTGGGCTGGCTGACCGCGCGCGCCACGGCGGCGCGGGTGTCGAAGCCGGGGGCAGAGGTCGGCGTCCCCGTGATCTCGGTCGGCAATCTCAACGCCGGGGGCACCGGCAAGACCCCCACGGTGATCGCCCTGATCGATCGGCTGGCCGCGCGCGGGATCGCGGCGCATGTCGTCTCGCGGGGCTATGGCGGCTCGCTCCCGGGGCCGGTGCGGGTCGATCCGCGCCGCCACGACGCGACCGAGACCGGCGACGAGCCGCTCCTTCTTGCCGCCTTCGCGCCGACATGGGTGTCCCGCGACCGGGCAGAGGGCGCGCGCGAGGCCGCCCGGGCCGGGGCGCAGGCCATCCTCCTCGACGACGGGCACCAGAACCCGGCGCTGGCCAAGGACCTCTCCCTCGTCGTCGTGGACGCGGTGGCGGGGTTCGGAAACGGGCGCTGCCTTCCGGCGGGCCCGCTCAGGGAGCCCGTGGGCCCGGGGCTCGCACGCGCCGACCTGCTGCTCTCCATCGGGCCCGAGGAGGCGCAGCGCCAGTTCCGGGATCGCTGGTCCGAGGCCGTCGAGCTCCCGCACCTGACCGCGCGCCTCGCGCCGCTCAAGACCGGGATGCAGTGGCAGGGTTTCCGCGCCCTAGCCTTCGCGGGCATCGGCCACCCCGAGAAATTCTTCGCCACGCTCAAATCGCTCGGCGCCGAGATCCTGCGCGCCGAGGCGCTCGACGACCATCAGCCGTTCTCGGCGGCGCTGATGACGCGGCTCGAGCAGGAGGCGGCGCGCGAAAACGCCCAGCTCGTCACCACCGAGAAAGACGCCGTGCGCCTGCCGCCGGAGATGCGCCCCAAGGTGCTGACGCTGCCGGTGCGGTTGGAGATCGACGATCCCGCGCCGCTCGACGCCGCGCTGGATCGGATTTTCGGCTAGAGGTTACTCCGCCGCGATCGGCTGTTCGCGACGACCGATCGTGACCAGTTCGGCGACGATGCCGCGGAGGGTCCGGCGGAAGGCGTGGAAATTCGCATTGGGCTGGATCGTGCGCTCGTCCATGTAGATCGCGCGGTCGATCTCGACCTGCACGGCATGCTGGTTGCGCGACGGGCGGCCGTAATGCTGGGTGATATAGGCGCCCGCGAAAGGCGCGTTGCGGGCCACGGTCAGCCCCGCCTCGGTGAAGGCCCGTTCGATCCGGTCGATCACGTTGGACGACGCCGATGCGCCGAAGCGGTCTCCGATGACGATATCGGGCCGCCGCGCTCCGGCCCGGCCGGAGCTGGACACGGCCTCGTGCGGCATCGAGTGGCAATCGATCAGGATCGCCTCGCCGAAAAGTGCGTGCGCCTCGTTCAAGAGCCCCTGAAGCGCCGCATGGTAGGGATGCCAGTAGCCGGTCAGACGCCGCTCGACCTCGGATTGCGGGAGCTTGCCGCGATAGATCGCGCGGCCATTGGCGACGACGCGCGGCACCACGCCCAGGCCCGAGGCCACGCGCGGATTGTGACCGGCGCGGCGGATGCCCTCGATCAGCGCGGGGTCAAGCTCGTCCGAGGCGCGGTTCAGGTCGACGAAGGCGCGTGGCGCGCCCGCGGTCAGGAACGGCGCGCCGAGCGTCGGGGCGCAGTCGAAGAGCCGGTCCACGAACGCATCCTCCGACGACCGGATCGAGCGTTCGTCGAGCACGGTGTTGCGCAGGAAGGACCACGGATAATCCCGCCCGGAATGGGGCGAGGCGAACACCACGGACGTGGCGGTCGTTTCCGGCCGCAGAAGGTGATAGGCGGTTTTCGGCATTGGCCCTCCTGCGCGTAATCTAGTCCGATTTTCTTCCCGGCCAAAAGCCCTTGATCCTCCCAGCGACTCCTTTTATAGAGCGCTCCACCGGCGCGGGGCTTCCGCGCCCCATTTCGTTATGGGGTGCGAGCGGGGCTTCGAAAGATCGGGAAAACGGGCGGTTAGCTCAGCGGTAGAGCACTACGTTGACATCGTAGGGGTCACAAGTTCGAACCTTGTACCGCCCACCATGAATTCACCGTTCCGGACCTTGGTCCGGAACACCCGCAACCCAAAAGGCGCGTTGAGCGCCGCGACATGAGGAGAGGCCCCATGAAGGTCAGAAACTCGCTCCGCTCGCTCAAGAACCGCCATCGCGATTGCCGCGTGGTGCGCCGCAAGGGCCGAGTCTACGTCATCAACAAGACCCAGCGTCGCTTCAAGGCCCGCCAGGGCTGAAGCACCGGTCTGGTTCCAGGACACGGAAGAGCCGCCCCGAGGGGCGGCTCTTTTCGTTTCTGGATCGCCGGATGAGCGGGTCAGCAGCCGTAGCTGACCGACGCGCCCTCGGCCGATACGCTGTCCAGCGTCACGGAACAGCCGTCGGTGCCGGGCACCTCGAGCGACGCGCCGCTCTCCAGCGTCTCCACGATCACGCCGTTGACCGCGATGCGCGCGGTGCCGTTCTCTTCGGACATGCCGGACAGGAAGACCCGCGCGGCGCCTTCGCCGAGGATCGCGGTCTCACCCATGCGCAGGGCCGATCCGCCCTCGTCCGAGCTGCCCTCGCCGGAGCCGCCTTCAGCGGAACTGCCCTCGCCCGAGGAGCCACCCTCGATCGATGCCGCCTCGCCGGAGATCTCGCCCGAGCCGCCGCTGTCGCCGCAGCCGCCGGAGATCTGCGCGGAATTGCCCGACACGCCATCAAGCGTAACCGAGCAGGGCTCGCCCTCGACCTCGATCTCGTGGCTTTCGCCCGCCGCCAGCGTGACCAGGGCACCGTCGATTGCGAGCCGCGCGCTGCCGCCTTCGGAATCGACCCGCGAGACAAAGACGCGAATCGCGCCATCCGCGAAGGAGACGGTGCTGCCGGCGCGCGTGCCCTCGCCGCCGCCGCTGTTGCCGCCGCCGTTATCCATGCTGGCCGACGCCGATTCGGCGGGGGCCTCCGCCTCGCTGTCGCTGCCCGACGAGGACGCGCCGCCACCGCCGCCCTGCGCGATCTGCGACAGCTGGTCTCCGAGCGTGCCGAGCGCATCGGCAACCCCGGTCTGGCTTTCGGCGCTCGCCGACATCGCGCTCTGGACCTGGCTCGAAAGGGCCGCGATTTCCTCGGTCAGGGCCGAGATCGCGGCCGCGCTGCCATCGGGCTCGGAGGCTGCGGCGACCTGCTCGGACAGCCCGGAGAGCTGTTCTTCGAGCGCGCCCAAGCGGTCACTCAGGGCCGACGTGGCCTCGGAGGTCGGCGTCAGCTCCTCGGACAGGCGGTTTCCGATCTGTGACAGCGTAGGCGCGTCCGGCGCCCCGATCCAGCCGGCCGCGAATCCGACGAGCAGGGCGACCAGCCCCGTTCCAACAAGTTTCTGATCCAAATGTCCTCTCCCTTACAAACCGACCCGCAGCAGAGGGGCCCGTCCCAGAAGAACATATCGGGGGCGACAGGGGAAAGACGTTTCCGGTCGAACCGGGCGCGGGCTACTCGGTTTCGGTGACCACGCCGACGATCGGGCCAAGCCAGCGCCCGATATCCGAGCGTCCAAGCTCGGGCGCGTAGAGACGCGACACGTTGCCGTCGAGAAAGAGCGCCTGGTCGAGCCCGAGCCCGTCGCGGAAGAATCGCCCGAAGGCGTGGAAGGTCACCGGACGGTCGGAGATCGCGAAGATCGCGGTCTTGCTGTCCCCGGTCGTGCCCACGCCGTTGCGGATGTAGCGCGAGGTGCTGTCGGGCAGAAAGCGCGGATGCAACTCGCCGTCGATGACCAGCATCGGCCCGGACTGGGTGGCGAAGCGGCATTCCGGCCCCTCGTCGAGATAGCGCAGCGTCTCGATCACCCGCGCCTCGCCGTCCCCGAAACAGAAGACGCCATTGGGCAGAAGGCCGAAATTCCCGGGCCCGGGGTTCGGGATCGCCCGCATGACCTCCTGCCCGTCCTCGACGTAAAGCCCGACCGGAGCGCGATCCTCGTGATACATGCCCGCGTTCATCGCGAATCCGAGGCGCTTGCCCTCATGCGACAGAAGCGCGTCGATGCGGCTGAACTGCCCGTAGCGCTCGCCATCCTCGGCATCGAGAAAGAGCCGCAGGTCGTCGCGCTCCATGTCGACGCGGCAAATGGAATAGGGCGTGTCCTCGAACGTGACGCTCTCGCAGCCAAGCGCATGGGCCGGACGGGCCGCGGGCGACGCCCAGGCGGCCAGTGCCGACACCACCATTCCGAGGGCCACGCGCGCGCGCATCACTCTTCGAGATCGCGGCGGACGTTGTCCTGCGAAAAGAGCCGCCGCGTCTCGTCGAGACGGTCGAAGGTCTCGTCGAGGCGGAACCGCAGGTCGGGCGCGAATTTCAGCGTGAGGTTCTTGGAGACGAGCCGCCGCAGCTCGGTCTTGTTGCGCGCGAGGATCTGGACCACGTCCTCCTGACCCCGGCCACCGAGAGGCAGCACATAGGCGGTCGCGATCTTGAGATCCGGGGACACGGTCACCTCGCCCACGGTGATCGACATGCGCGTCAGGTCGGGGTCATGCACGTCGCCGCGCATCAGCACATCCGACAAGGTGCGCCGGATCAGCTCGCCGACGCGGAGCTGGCGCTGGGACGGGCCGGAACCCTCGGAAGAACGGTGCTTCGCCATGCTCCCCACCTAACCATCGCCCGTGGCTTTGCCAAGCGCCCCCGAGGGGCGTGAGCGGCTTTACCAAGGGGAGGGCGGCGGCGTATGAGGGCGCAGATGGGCAAGGAGAACGAGATGAGCGAACTGCCAGGCGTTGTGGTCACCGGAGTTTCGGGACGGATGGGGCAGATGCTCGTGAGCGAGATCGCCGCGGGCGGCAGGCTGCGCCTTGTCGGCGCGCTCGAGCGCGAGGGCCATGACTGGGTCGGTCACGACCTGGGCGAAGCCCTGGGCGGCGCCAAGTCCGGTGTCCTCGTCTCTAGCGACCCGCTCGAGGCCTTCGCCCGCGCCCAGGCGGTGATCGACTTCACCGCGCCCGAGGCCACGATCGCCTTCGCCGAGCTGGCCGCCCAGGCCCGCGCGGTGCATGTGATCGGCACCACTGGCTTCACCGAGGCGCAGATCGACCGCCTTGCGCCCGCCGCCCGCCATTCCGTGCAGATCCGGGCGGGCAACATGTCGCTCGGCGTCAATCTCCTGACCCAGCTCACCCGCAAGGTCGCCGAGGCGCTGGACGACGACTGGGATATCGAGATCGTTGAATCCCACCACCGCCACAAGGTCGATGCGCCCTCCGGCACCGCGCTGATGCTGGGCGAGGCCGCCGCCGAGGGGCGGGGCGTCACGCTGGCCGAGGTCTCGGACCGTGGGCGTGATGGCATCACCGGCGAGCGCAGCCGCGGCCATATCGGCTTTTCCGCGATCCGCGGCGGCGACATCGTGGGCGAGCATGACGTGCTCTTCGCCGCCACCGGCGAGCGCATTCGCCTGAGCCATATCGCCACCGACCGCGGCATCTTCGCGCGCGGCGCGCTCAAGGCCGCGCTCTGGGGGCAGGACAAGGCGCCGGGCGCCTATGACATGCTGGACGTTCTCGGCCTCTGACGCGCTCGCTCTGGCTCACATTCCCGTGAGGGCGGGAAACCTTTCCGGCAGACGTCAGCGTATATGAATTGGAGCCGTTCACGACCGGAGACGTCCATGCGCCTGTCGATTGCCCTTACCGCCCTGACCGCCGCCCTCGCCGCGGCCCAGCCTGCCCATGCCGAGCTTGCCCCGATCTCGGATCGGGCGCAGTTCGTCGAGTTGATCGCGGGAAAGACCCTGACCAGACCGCTCGTCTCGCTGACCGTCAGCCCCGAGGGCGGCATCAGCGGCAACGGCGCCGGTTGGGATGTCAGCGGCGAGTGGAGCTGGCAGGATGGCTATTTCTGCCGCAACCTGACTTGGGGCGGCGACCCTCTCGGCTATAATTGTCAGGCGGTGGCCTCCGATGGCAGCGAGATCCGCTTCACCTCGGATCGCGGCGCAGGCCGCTCGGCGGCCTTCACGCTGCGCTGAACGGGCGCGACCTAGAAGTCGATCGCCAGCCCCTTTTTTTCCCAATCCCCGTAGCGCACCGGCTCCGGCCCTTTGCGTCCGCCAAGCTCGACCGGCAACGGCTGCGCGTCCGCCTCGGCGGCGCGGCGGCGGTCCTCGGCCTCGGCCAGCGCGCGCTGCGCGGCGGGGGGCAGGTCTGTCTTGTCGCTCATAGGCTCTCGCTTTCCTTGCGCTCCTGGCGTTGATATACGCCGCGCTCGCCCCGGCTCAAGACCGGCGCGCTGAGAGAACAGGGACGGCAATGGCACGAGAACCGGACGCAAGACGGGCGGCGATAGAGCTTCTGGGCGCGGTGCTCGGCGAAGGCCGCAGGCTCAACGAGCTCTCCGCGACGCTCGCCGAGCTTCCGCCTGCAGACCGCGCCACGGCCCAGCGGCTGGCGCTGTCGGTCCTGCGCGAGATGGAACGCGCCGACGCGCTTCTCGCGCCCCACCTGCGCAAAGGCCCGCCGCTCAAGGTCAGAAACGTCCTGCGTCTCGGCACGGTGGAGCTGGCGCAGGGCGGAGCGCCGCATGGTGTCGTGAACGCCTGCGTCGATCTCGTCGCTGGAAACAAGCGCACCGCGGCGATGAAGGGGCTGGTGAACGCCGTCCTGCGCAAGATGGTCGAAGAGGCTCCCGCCCGCTGGGACAGTCTGCCTGTGCCGCGCTTGCCGCGCTGGCTGCGCCAGCCGCTGGTCTCGGCCTGGGGAAAGCCGCGCGTCGCGGCGATGGAGCGCGCCCATCTCGCGGGGGCGCCCGTTGACCTCACCGCCAAGGACGACCCCCAGGCGCTGGTCGACAGCGTGGATGGCACGCTTCTGCCCACGGGATCGGTGCGCCTGACCGGTCCGGCGCAGGTCAGCGCCCTGCCGGGCTATGACACGGGCGCCTTCTGGGTGCAGGACGCCGCCGCGGCGCTGCCGGTCAAGCTTCTGGGCGATGTCGCGGGGCTGTCGGTTCTGGACCTCTGCGCCGCCCCCGGCGGCAAGACGCTGCAACTGGCCGCAGGCGGCGCGCGCGTCACCGCGCTCGACCTCTCCGAGGCGCGGCTCGGACGGCTCCGCGAGAATCTCGAGCGCACCGGGCTTGCGGCCGAGATCGTCGCCGCGGATGCGCTGACCTGGGAGGGCGGGCCGTTCGATGCGGTGCTGCTCGACGCGCCCTGTTCGGCCACCGGCACCATCCGCCGCCACCCGGACCTGCCGCGCGCACAGGCGGGCGAGGGCATCTCGGAGCTGATCGAGCTGCAATCGCAGCTTCTGGATCGCGCGCTGCCGCTGGTCCGTCCCGGCGGGCGCGTCGTCTTCTGCACCTGCTCGCTCCTGCCCGACGAGGGCGAGGCGCAGATCGACGCCGCGCTAGAACGCCACCCGGGCCTCCGCGTCGTCCCGCTGGATCACGACTGGATCGAGGACGGCTGGCGCAGCAGCGAAGGCGGCCTCCGCCTCACGCCCGAGATCTGGCCCGAGCGCGGCGGCATGGACGGGTTCTACATGGCGGTTCTGGAGCGCGGCTGACCTCCGCCGCCGCGGGACGGGCAGGCGGCAACCGCCCGCCCGATCACCGTCACGCCTGAAGCGACTTCACCACCAGCTCGCCCTCGTCGCGGGCCTTGATCGCCTGCGCGGCGGCATGGGCCCCGGCGAGCGTGGTGAAATAGGGGATGCGGTCATAGAGCGCGACCGAGCGGATCTCGCGGCTGTCGGCCACGGCGGCGGCGCCTTCGGTGGTGTTCATCACCAGCTGGATGCCGCCATCCTTCATCGTGTCGACGATGTTCGGACGCCCCTCATAGACCTTCTTCACCACCTCGCAGGCGATGCCATGCTCTTCGAGGAACGCGGCGGTGCCGCTGGTGGCCACGATCCGGAAGCCCTGATCGGCGAGGATCTGCGCCGTCTCGGCCAGTTGCGGCACCTTGTCGTCGTCCTTGATCGACAGGAACACCGCGCCCGAGGAGGGCAGATGCGTGCCCGCGCCCATCTGCGCCTTGAGGAAGGCGCGCGGGAAGGAGCGGTCCCAGCCCATGACCTCGCCGGTCGAGCGCATCTCGGGGCCGAGGATCGTGTCGACGCCGGGGAAGCGGGCGAAGGGCAGCACGGCCTCCTTGACCGAGAACCACGGCATGTTCGGGTCGGCCAGCGTCAGCGGGTCGGCTAGCGGCAGGGTCGAGTCGTAGCCGGTATCCTCGGGGTAGCGCTCGCGCAGCGGGAAGGTCGAGAGCGGCTCGCCCGCCATGATCCGCGCCGCGATCGACGCGATGGCGCTGTCGGTGGCCTTGGCGACGAAGGGGACGGTGCGCGAGGCGCGCGGGTTCACTTCGATGAGGTAGATCTCGCCGTCCTTGACCGCGAACTGAACGTTCATCAGGCCGACGACGTTGAGCGCGCGAGCCAGCGCCTCGGTCTGGCGCTCGACCTCTTCGATGATGTCGCGCGGCAGCGAATAGGGCGGCAGCGAGCATGCGCTGTCGCCGGAATGGACGCCGGCCTCCTCGATATGCTGCATGATGCCCGCCACATGCACGGCCTCGCCGTCCGAGAGCGCGTCGACATCGAGCTCGGTCGCGCCGGAGAGGTAGCTGTCGAGAAGCACCGGGCTGTCGCCCGAGACCACCACCGCGTCGCGCATGTAGCGGTCGAGCTGCGCGGGCTCGCGCACGATCTCCATCGCGCGGCCGCCCAGAACGTAGGAGGGGCGGATCACCAGCGGATAGCCGATCTCGTCGGCGATGGCCTTGGCCTGAGCCTCGGTCGTGGCGATGCCGTTCCGGGGCTGCTTGAGGCCCAGGCGGTTCACCAGGTCCTGGAACCGCTCGCGGTCCTCGGCAAGGTCGATGGCGTCCGGCGTGGTCCCGAGGATCGGGATGCCCTCGGCCTCGAGCGCGCGCGCGAGCTTCAGGGGCGTCTGCCCGCCGAACTGGACGATGACGCCGTGCAGCGTGCCGTTCTCCTGCTCGATGCGCAGGATCTCCATCACGTGCTCGAAGGTCAGCGGTTCGAAATAGAGCCGGTCCGAGGTGTCGTAATCGGTCGAGACGGTCTCGGGGTTGCAGTTGACCATGATGGTCTCGTAGCCCGTATCCGTCAGCGCGAAGCAGGCGTGACAGCAGCAATAGTCGAACTCGATCCCCTGGCCGATCCGGTTCGGACCGCCGCCGAGGATGACGACCTTCTTCGCGCCCGAGGGACGCGCCTCGCATTCGACCTCGCCCATCATCGGGGCCTCGTAGGTCGAGTACATGTAGGGGGTCTGGGCCTCGAACTCCGCCGCGCAGGTGTCGATGCGCTTGAAGACCGCGACGACGCCCAGGTCGCGGCGCGCCTTGCGGACCTCGCGCTCGGTCGTGCCGGTCAGCGTGGCGAGACGGGCATCGGTGAAGCCCATCATCTTGAGCGCGCGCAGACCCTCTTCGGTCCGGGGCAGGCCGGTGTCGCGAATCTCGGCCTCGGCCTCGACGATCTCGCGGATGCGGGCCAGGAACCACGGGTCGAACATGGTGACGCCGTGGATGTCGTCATCCGAGAGCCCGTGCCGCATCGCCTGAGCGATGGTGCGCATCCGGTCGGGCGTCGCGACCGACAGCGCCTTGACGATGGCCGCCTTGTCGGGCGCCCCGGGGATCTCGACCTCGTCGAAGCCGGTGAGCCCGGTCTCCATCGATGCGAGCGCCTTCTGCAGCGACTCGTGGATGGTCCGGCCGATGGCCATCGCCTCGCCCACCGATTTCATCGCGGTGGTCAGAAGCGGCTCGGAGCCCGGGAACTTCTCGAAGGCGAAGCGCGGGATCTTGGTCACGACATAGTCGATGGTCGGCTCGAAGCTCGCGGGCGTCACCTTGGTGATGTCGTTGTCGAGCTCGTCGAGCGTGTAGCCGACCGCGAGCTTCGCGGCGATCTTGGCGATCGGGAAGCCCGTGGCCTTGGAGGCCAGCGCCGAGGACCGCGACACCCGCGGGTTCATCTCGATCACGACCATGCGGCCGTCCTCGGGGTTCACCGCCCATTGCACGTTCGAGCCGCCGGTCTCGACCCCGATCTCGCGCAGGACGGCGATCGAACCGTTGCGCATGATCTGGTATTCCTTGTCGGTCAACGTCAGCGCCGGGGCGACGGTGATCGAGTCGCCCGTATGCACGCCCATCGGGTCCACGTTCTCGATGGAGCAGACGATGATGGCGTTGTCGGCGGTGTCACGCACCACCTCCATCTCGTATTCCTTCCAGCCCAGAAGGCTCTCGTCGACGAGGATCTGGTTCACCGGCGAGGCATCCATGCCCGAGCGGCAGTAATACTCGTAATCCTCGCGGTTATAGGCGACGCCGCCGCCCGTGCCGCCGAGGGTAAAGGCAGGCCGGATGATCGCGGGCAGGCCGATCTCTTCCAACTCGGCCAGCGCCATGCGCACGCCTTCCTTGAGGTCGGGGCTGCCGTCGGGCTTCTTCGGCGCGGTGATGATGGTGGCCTTGGGGTTCTCGAGACCGATCCGGTCCATCGCCTCGCGGAAGAGCGCGCGGTCCTCGGCCATCTCGATGGCCTCGCGGCGGGCACCGATCATCTCGACGCCGAACTTGTCGAGAACGCCCATCTCCTCGAGCTTCAGCGCCGTGTTCAGACCGGTCTGACCGCCCATCGTCGGCAGAAGCGCGTCGGGGCGCTCCTTCTCGATGATCTTGGCCACGACCTCGGGGGTGATCGGCTCGATATAGGTGGCATCCGCCAGCCCGGGATCGGTCATGATCGTCGCGGGGTTCGAGTTCACCAGGATCACCCGGTAGCCCTCTTCGCGCAGCGCCTTGCAGGCCTGTGCGCCGGAATAGTCGAACTCGCAGGCCTGACCGATGATGATGGGTCCGGCGCCGATGATCATGATCGAGGAGATGTCGGTGCGTTTGGGCATAGCGGACCTCTGTGGCAGACGACGCCCGGCAGCAGCCTGACGGGGGCCAAATTGGCGTGACGTATAGCCAAGCGCCCCTTGGGTTCAACCCCCTCAATCCACCCCTGCCGAAAGGCCGCTGTCAGCCTCTCGCAAGATGTGTCAGTATTTTTTGACACCATAGTCCGTAAGGCTCCCTTTATCTGAGTCATAGGCTGCCGATATTGGACGTAGACCGGGTGCGCCTGTCCCCTCGTCGCGCACTGCTGCCCGCTCCTCCCCCCGGCGATACGGATCGTCGACCGGGTTCTGGGACATGACTGTGACATGAGATGTTGATGGACTCCGATACTGCATTCCTGCCCCCAAAGAGCACGCATGCGCTCGGGGCGCTGATGGTGGCGCCGTTCTGGACGGTGCTCGAGCAGCATGTCGGAGCCGCGGCCCGGGACGAGGCCTTCGCCTCGGTCGGGCTCGAGCTGATGCCCAGCGACAACGAGATGGTCCCCGAAGCCAAGGTGCTGGCGCTCCACGACTACATCCGCGAGGCCTGGCCGGGCGCCGACGTCCAGATGTTCGACGAGGCCGGACGGGTCGCCGCCGAGATGTTCGTCGTCTCCGCCGTCGCCCCCCAGGCGCGGCTTCTTCTTCAGAACATGCCGTTTTCCATGGCGGCCTGGCTTGTCGGCAAGTCCGTCCGCCTCAATGCCGCGCAATTCACCGGCTCGGGCCTCTTCGCGATCCAGACCACCAGCCGGCTGGCGATCTACAAGAACCCGCTGATCGGACCCCGGCAGCGGGGCGCGCGGACCTGCCTCTTCTACGCGGCCTTTTTCGAGCATCTCTTCCAGCGTCTGGCGCATCGGGATTTCATCTGCTCGGAGACCTCGTGCTGCGCCGACGATTCCGATCACTGCACCTTCCAGCTCAAGATGTGATCCCGCCCACCGGGCCGGACCGCGCCGCATCGGGACGAAACCCTGACCGCTCCCTTGACTTCCCGGGCCGGGAGGGGTGTATCGGCGCCTAGTTTTCCGGCACCGTCCAAGGGGTTTTTCACCGATGCATGCCTATCGCAGCCATACCTGCGCCGATCTCCGCAAGGAGCATGTGGGCGAGACCGTCCGCCTCGCCGGCTGGGTGCACCGGATCCGCGACCACGGCGGCGTGCTCTTCATCGACCTGCGCGACCATTACGGCGTGACGCAGGTGCTCTGCGATCCCGACAGCCCGGTCTTCGCCCAGGTCGAGAAGCTGCGCTCGGAATGGTGCGTGCGCATTGACGGCGTCGTGAAGGCCCGCGACGAGAGCCTCGTGAACGCCAAGCTGCCCACCGGCGAGATCGAGGTCTATATCCGCGACATGGACGTGCTCGGCGCCGCCGAGGAGCTGCCGCTCATCGTCTTCGGCGATCAGGAATACCCCGAGGAGACGCGCCTGCGCTATCGCTACCTCGACCTGCGCCGCGCCGAGATGCAGAAGAACATGACGCTGCGCTCCGATGTCGTGGCCTCGATCCGCAAGCGCATGTGGGCGCAGGATTTCCGCGAGTACCAGACGCCGATCATCACCGCGTCCTCGCCCGAAGGCGCGCGCGACTTCCTCGTGCCCTCGCGTCTTCATCCCGGCAAGTTCTACGCGCTGCCGCAGGCGCCACAGCAGTTCAAGCAGCTGATCATGGTGTCGGGCTTCGACAAGTATTTCCAGATCGCGCCCTGCTTCCGCGACGAGGACCCGCGCGCCGACCGCTCGCCCACCGATTTCTACCAGCTCGACCTGGAGATGAGCTTTGTCGAGCAGCAGGACGTGTTCGACACCGTCGCTCCGGTGATCGCGGGCGTCTTCGAGGAGTTCGGTGGAGGCCGCCGCGTCGACGCGCCCGGCGACTGGCCGCAGATCTCCTATGCCGATTCCGCGCTTTGGTACGGCACCGACAAGCCGGACCTGCGCAACCCGATCAAGATGCAGGACGTCTCCGAGCATTTCCGCGGCTCGGGCTTCGCGATCTTCGCCAAGCTTCTCGAGCACGAGGGCAACGAGATCCGCGCGATCCCCGCGCCCAAGGGCGGCAGCCGCAAGTTCTGCGACCGCATGAACGCCTTTGCCCAGAAAGAGGGCCTGCCCGGGATGGGCTACATCTTCTGGAGGCTTGCTGACTTGCCGCCTGAAGCCATGGAAAATATGGATCATCCCCTTAGAAAGATTCAGCGGGAGCAGTCTTTCGCGGGAGAAAGCGTATTCGAACGTGGAGAGATCCCTGCAAACAAATACTGGGAAGCCGCCGGTCCGCTCGCCAAGAACATCGGCCCCGAGCGGACCGAGGCGATCCGCCAGCAGCTGGACCTCGGCGTCGGCGATGCCGCGTTCTTCCTCGGCGGCAAGCCCGCGAGCTTCGAGCGGGTGGCGGGCAAGGCGCGCGACGTCATCGGCGCCGAGCTGGAGCTGACCGACACCGACCGTTTCGCCTTCGCCTGGATCGTCGATTTCCCGATGTACGAGGCCGACGAGGAAACGGGCGATATCGACTTCTCGCACAACCCCTTCTCGATGCCGCAGGGGGGTATGGATGCGCTCTCGGGCGATCCGCTCAAGGTGCTGGGCTACCAGTACGATCTCGCCTGCAACGGCTACGAGCTCGTGTCCGGCGCGATCCGGAACCACCGCCCCGAGATCATGTTCAAGGCGTTCGAGCTGGCGGGTTACGGCGAGGACGAGGTCCGCAAGCGCTTCGGCGGCATGGTCAACGCCTTCCGCTTCGGCGCGCCCCCGCACGGCGGCTGCGCCGCGGGCATCGACCGCATCGTGATGCTTCTCGCCGACGAGCAGAACATCCGCGAGGTCATCATGTTCCCGATGAACCAGCGCGCCGAGGACCTGATGATGGGCGCCCCGTCCGAGCCCGCCTCGGACCAGCTCATGGAGCTGCGCCTGCGGGTCATTCCGCCGGAGAACTGAGATGCTGGAGCGGTTGCGGGAAGCGGGCTACGACGTCCTCGCCCGCAACCATGCCGAAGCGATCCTGTCCTATGAATTTCCGGGGCAGCTGGACGAGCTGGTCTCGGCCCTGTCCGGCTTCCGGATCGCCATGGACGAGCTGATCGGAGGCGGTGGCGGCGAGAGCGGCCAGACCCAGCGCCTGCGCCACGCGCTTTCGGATATCGGCTGGCGCAAGCACAAGTTCCACGTCCAGACGATCGTCGACGGCATCGAGCGCGAGGGCGTCAGTCACGAGGTCGACCATGTCCGCTTAGCGGAACCGGGCACGCTGGCGCTCGAGATCGAGTGGAACAACAAGGATCCGTTCTTCGACCGCGATCTCGAGAACTTCCAGCGCCTGCATGCGCTTTCGGCGATCTCGGTCGGCGTGATCGTGACCCGAGGCGCCAGCCTGCAGGACGTGCTTCTGGACCGGGTGACGACGTGGCTGTCGCAAAACGGGCTGAACTCCGAGGACGATCTCGAACGGCTCGGGATCGGCGCGCGCACCGCCGCGCAGCGCCGAGCGGTCGCTGGGCAGGTCGCCCGAGGCATGCCCTTCGCCGACGCCTTCGCGCGCAAGTTCGTCGCCGACAAGTTCGGACAGGCCACGACCCATTGGAGCAAGCTCGACGACCGCGTGCGCCGCGGTGTCGGCAATCCCTGTCCGTTGCTCCTGATCGGATTGCCCGCGTCGGTCCTGACCGACTGAGCCCCTCGCGGCCTACTCGGCGGCGACCCCGGAATTATAGGCGTAGGTCTTCCAGGTCGGCTTGTAATCCGCATCCGCCTGGTTGCCCCAAACGGTCCAGTTCTCGCGGGTGCCGCGCCCGAAGAGCTCCAGATACGGACCCCAGGAGCAGCTCTCGATCAGCTCGTATTGCTCGTCGGGTTTGCGCGAATGCTCGCGCTTGCGGGTCTGGATCATGTTGACCTGCCGCCGGCCGGCCGCTTCGGTCCGGGCGTTCTTGCCGCGCACGCCGAAGAGCAGAAGCTCGGTCACGTTGCGGAAATAGAACCCGACGCCGCGCCCGTCCGAGCCGCCATCCTTGCGGACCTTGTGCCAGACGATGTTGGACTTGTACTCGAACCCCCAGGAGCGCAGCACCTCCAGCCCCTCGGGCAGAAGCGCGTTCGGCACCCAGAGATAGCAATGCGCGCGGTCGGCGAGGTGATCGGCCACCGGCAGCGCGCAGATCTCGGGAAGCGTCATGGTCGGATAGCGCGCGAGACGCTTGTGCTCGGGCGCGACCTTGCCGGTGCGGTTGGTAAAGCGCCAGGGCGGGTCGGCCATCACGCAGCCGAACCGGTCACCTTTCAGGAATCGCTCCAGGTCTTGTGCTGCGTCTTGCCCCATACCCCAGATACTGCTCCACCCTGCCAGAGATGTCATGCGAACATTGTGCGAACCTAGCAGTTAACATCCGGTAAGGGCAATCCGGCAAATCTCCGCCAGCGCCCGTCGCGACACGAAAATGTGGGCCGACACGCGCGCCGCACTAGGATAGCTCTTCCTCAGTCGCGTCTTGGGAACCTCCTGCATGATCTTCAGCCCGGAACTCGCCGAGATTCGCTTCGGCTGCGGCCTGTCCCCGGTCCGACCGGCACCCGCCTCGGTGGAGGCGATGCTGGCTGGCCTCTCCACGCCTGACCGGTCCGAAACGCCCAGGCTCTTCTCCGAACAGACCGCGCTGCTTTCAGACCTGAGGGACGCGGGCCGCCGCATCCGCAAGGCCGGCTCCGCCGAAGAGACCCGCGCCGCAAGGACGCACCGCCAGGGCTTGCTCAAGCAGGGTCGGCAGGACCAGGCCACCTGGCTGGGCCTCCGACTGATCCGTCGCGTCGAGACGCCCTGCGGCTTCCGCGAGCGGCTCGCTGCCTTCTGGGCCGATCACTTCACGGTTGCCGGGCGCACCGCCGTTCATCGAAGCGCGATCTCGCCCTATCTCGAAGAGGCGATGCGCCCCAATCTGACCGGCCCCTTCGCAACGCTTCTCGAGGCCGCCGTCCTGCACCCGGCGATGATGATCTATCTCGACCAAGTCCGCTCGGTCGGGCCGAACAGTCGCGCCGCGCGGGACAATCCGCGTCTCGCGGGTCTTAACGAGAACCTGGCGCGCGAAATCCTCGAGCTGCACACGCTGGGCGTCGATGGAGGCTACCGGCAGGACGATGTGCGCGCGCTGGCGATCCTTCTGACCGGGGCGTCTGTCGGCGACGCGTTCGAGTACCGCTTCATGCCGCGCCGGGCCGAACCGGGACCGGTCGTGCTCTTGGGGCGGCGGTTCGAACGGAACAAGCCCGAGGCGGATCTGCGCGCGGCGCTGCAATATCTCGCAGGGCACCCCGCGACGGCGGCGCATCTGGCGCGCAAGCTCGCGGTTCACTTTTTGGGCGACACGCCCGATCCCGACGCGGTTGCAGCGATGACCGCGGCGCTTCTGCGCCCCGACGCGCAGCTGCGAGACCTCTACGACGCCATGCTCACCCAGCCCGCGGCCTGGGACCCGCGCCCCGCCAATGTGAAACCGGCCTTCGACTTCCTGTCCTCGGCGCTCCGGGCGCTCGGGCCGGACGCGGTGGCGGGAACGGCTCCGGTCAAGTTGGGGCGGGGAGCGATCCGGGCGCTCGCCCTGATGGGCCACCGCTGGGAGGAGCCCGTGAGCCCCGCCGGACTGCCGGAAGAGGACGCCGTCTGGATCGCCCCGCAGGCGCTGGCCGCCCGGGTTCAGTGGGCGATGAGCGTGCCCAAGACGCTCATGCGCGACGCGCCGGACCCGCGCGACTTCGCCATCGCGGCGCTCGGCAGCCGCGCTTCGCCGCTCATCCGCTTCGCCGCCGCCGCCGCCGAGACCCGTTGGGACGGGGTCGGCGTCGTTCTGTCCTCACCCGCTTTCCAGAGGAGCTGAGCCATGGTCTCGCGCCCCGTCTCGCGCCGTATGTTCCTGGGCCAGACGCTCGGGATCGGCTGTTCGCTGGCCGCGAGCCCGCTTCTGACGCAGGTGAGCCTCGCGGGTGCGCCCGGCGACAACCGGCTGGTGGTCATCATTCTCAGGGGCGCAATGGACGGGCTCGATGCGCTGCGCCCGGTCGGCGACCCGGGCTACACGGCGCTGGGGCGCGGGGCTCTGGCCGCGGGCGGGACGCGCCTGGACGACCGCTTCACCCTGCATCCCCGTCTCGCGCCGCTGATGCCGCTCTGGGAGGCCGGGGCGTTCGGCGCGGCGCATGCGGTCTCGACCCCCTATCGCGACGGGCGCAGCCATTTCGACGGGCAGGACTTGTTGGAGGCGGGCGATCTGAGCCAGACCGGTGCGCGCGACGGCTGGCTGAACCGGCTTCTGACGCTCCTGCCGCAGGGCCCGACCGAAACCGCCTATGCGGTGGGCGACGACGCGCTGAAGCTGCTCGACGGCGCCGCCCCGGTCCTGCGCTGGGCACCCGAGGCCGATCTCGCGCTCAGCCCGCAGGCGGTCAGCCTGACCGAGCTCGTCATGCAGGAGGACCCACGCTTCGCAGCGAGCTTCGCGCAGGCATTGCGCATCGCGGGCGGCGACGGCGACCCGGTTGAGGTCGCCGATCAGGCGGCGATGCGGGCGGCGCTCGGCTCCGATCAGAAGGGTGGGCGGGGACCCAACTCGGCGGTCCGTGCCATTGCCGAGTTCGTGGCCGCGCGCCTGCGCGAGGAGAGCCGGATCGCGGCCTTCTCGATCAACGGGTGGGACAGCCATGACCGGCAGGATGCGACGCTCGGGCGGGCGCTTGACCGGTTGTCCGAGGCGATCCTGACGCTGCGCGACGGTCTCGGCCCCGAATGGGAGCGCACCGCCGTGCTGGCGATGACCGAGTTCGGGCGCACGGCGCGGCTCAATGGGACGAATGGCACCGATCACGGCACGGGCGGTGCGATGTTCCTGGCCGGGGGCGCGCTGGCCGGAGGCCGGATCGTGACCGACTGGCCGGGTCTCTCGGAAGAGGCGCTCTACGACCGGCGCGACCTGATGCCGACCCGCGACGTGCGCGCCCATGCGGGCTGGGTGCTGCGGGGGCTCTTCGGGATCGGGGCGTCGGACCTGGAGCGCGTCGTGTTTCCGGGGCTCGATCTCGGCGCAGATCCCGGCTGGATCGCCTGATCCTCTCGGGTGCTTGAGTCGGCTCCGCTCGCCACGCGACCTTCGGAAGAGTGACCCCGCGACGGCCCCAAGAGCCAAGGACGCGCAGGGTCAGATCGCGATCCGCTCCGTCAGGCGTTCCGCCAGAAGGTGCCGCAGCCGCGCCACCGGCGGACCGAGCGCCGTATCCTCGGCGCTGCGCGCGACACCCGACAGGAAGCGGGCGACATAATCCACCTCCGCGCCCTCGGGCAGCGGATCGAGAAGATCGGCGGCATGGGCGAGATCGTCGCGATAGGCGACCGGGTCCGGCGCGATCTCGACCGTCTCCACGCTGCGCGGGCCGTTCGGGCGGCGGTCGGGCGGCAGTTCGGCCAGGATCGCGTTCTGAAACGCGGCGAGCGACGCCAGCGGCTTGGCAAGAAACCCGTCCGCGCCGGCGGCGATGGCGACCTTCTCGGCGAAGGGATCGCCGCTGGTGGCGAGGATGACCGAGACACGGGGAGAGGCGATGCGCATTTCCGACAGGAGATCCGCGCCCGACCCGTCGGGAAGCCCCATATCGACGATCACCGCCGAGGGGCGATAGACGGCGAGGTGCCGCCGCGCCGAGGCCAGGCAATCGGCGCGCCTTATGCGCGCGCCCGAGCGGATGCACATCAGCTGCATCGCGTCGCAGGCATAGCGGCTGTCCTCGACCACGAGCACCGTCAGGCCCAGAAGCGGACGCGCCATGGTCGGTCGGCACATGTCTCCGAAAAAGTCCTGATCCATCCGCGCCTCCATCTTCGCTGGTCCGATTCGGAGTGTGGCAAAGCGGGGATAACGATCCCTTAATGCGACCCTTCGCGCCCTTGCGCTCGGGTTTGGGCGCGGGCGATAAGCGCGCCGACATGCCGCAACGGAGAGCCCAGACATGATCGGTCGCCTGAACCACGTCGCCATTGCCGTCCCCGATCTCGAGGTCGCCGCCGAGCAGTATCGCTCGGCCCTGGGCGCCCAGGTCGGCGCGCCGCAGGACGAGCCCGATCACGGCGTCACGGTGATCTTCATCGAGCTGCCGAACACCAAGATCGAGCTTCTTTATCCGCTGGGCGAGAACAGTCCGATCCAGGGCTTTCTCGACAAGAACCCCTCGGGCGGCATCCATCATGTCTGCTACGAGGTCGAGGATATCCTTGCCGCGCGCGATCACCTCAAGGCCACCGGCGCGCGGGTGCTGGGCTCGGGCGAGCCGAAGATCGGCGCGCATGGCAAGCCGGTCCTGTTCCTGCATCCCAAGGATTTCAACGGCTGCCTGGTGGAACTCGAGCAGGTCTGAGCTTATCTGCGCCGCGACTTACAGGGAGACCCTCCATGTCGATCACCTCTGCGCTCGTGCTCTATGCCGTGCTCTGGTTCCTCACCTTCCTGGTGGTGATCCCGATCCGGCTCCGGACACAGGGAGACATGGGCGAGGTGGTGCCCGGCACCCATGCGAGCTCGCCCGAGATCCACAATCTGCGGACCAAGGCCTGGATCACCACCGGGGTGAGCTTCGTGCTCTGGGCGATCATCGCGAGCGTGATCGTCTTCGGGATCGTGACCGTCGAGGATATCGACATGTTCAACCGGTACCGTCCCGGCGGCTGAGCATGTGGTAGAGATGGGTGAAGGTGGCGGCTCCGAGGATCGGCACCAGGAGGTTCAGGAGCGGCACTGACAGCGGCACCGCCATCACGACGCCCCCCGCCCAGATCGTGCCCAGGTGACGCCGCCGCAGGCGCCGCGCGCCCTCGCGTCCGACCCGGCGCATGGCGGCCAGGGTGAAGTATTCCCGCCCGAGAAGGAAGCCGTTCAGACCCCAGAAGATCAGCGGTGCGATGGGCGCGAAGACGAGGTAGAGGATCAGCGCCACGATATTGGCGCCGATCAGGACGCCCAGGAACCCCAGCGTGTCGCGGAGCGCGTCCCAGAACGGGATGCGGCCCGGTGCGGCCAGCTCGGGGTAATGGCGGTCCTCGACCGCGCGGGCCACGTCTTCGAGAAAGAGCGAGGTCATCGCCGAGGCGACCGGGATCATCAGGAAGACCGACATCCCCAGCATCAGGAGGATCGAGCCCCAGCTCATCAGCTCGTCGACGAAGGTGACCTCGCCCCAGAAGGGCAGGGTGACGCTCTCGGGCGCGACCAGCCCGACGAGCCAGAGCGTGGCGGTGTAGAAGGCCGCGAGCACGGCAACGGTGAGCGCGAGCCCGGTCAGGAGCACGCGGCGGAAGCGCGGATCGCCCATCTGGCCGAGCGCGCGGGTGACGGCCGAGAAAATCACGCGTCGCGCCAGGTAACGATAGCTCCGAGATCGGGGCGCGGGCGCTCGGGCGGCGCGCTGGTCTCGGTGCCGATATGGATGAAGCCCGCGACGCGCTCGTTCGCGTCGAGACCGAGCATGCCGCTGGCGACGCCCCGGTCATGCGCGGGCCAGCCGGTGAGCCAGTTGGCGCCCCAACCGGAGGCAAGCGCGGCGTTGACGAGCGCGAGGCAGACCGCGCCGGCGGAATAGGTCTGCTCGATCGGCGGCACCTTCGGGCTTTCGCGCTGGACCTCGATCACCGCGACGCAGAGCGGGCTGTCGGCGAACTGCTTGCGGCCCTTATCGGTCTGCTCGGGATCGAGGCCGAGCTGGCCTGCGCGGGTGACGACCTCGTCGGCGAGGGTGGCGAGCGCGGGGCGGCCGAGAACGACGAAGCGCCAGGGTTCGAGCTTGCCGTGATCGGGCGAGCGGGCGGCGGCGGTGAGGAGCGTCTCGAGCTCGGGGCGCGCGGGCGCGGGGCCGGTCAGCGTCTTAGCCGGGCGCGATCGGCGGGTGAGGAGAAACGCGAGGGCATCGGGGTTGGCGGCGGGCATGGGCGCTCCTCTGTGAACTGCCCTCTATCTCTGCGCTTCGGTCGCGATGTTCAACCGGAGAGGCTTGCGTTGGATGGAGAGGATCATGTCGCTTGACGCAGGCACCGGATCGCGAGACCGGTGTCCCGGTGTCCCGGTGTCCCGGTGTCCCGGTGTCCCGGTGTCCCGGTGTCCCGGTGTCCCGGTGTCCCGGTGT